>DATJEA010000202.1:0-4457 GCA_035497095.1 Acetobacteraceae bacterium
GTGCAGAAAATCCGCTCGATGCCCGCCACCCCCAGCGCCTTCACCTGGGCTGCCATATCGCCATGATGATCGATCACGTCATGCGCCCCGAGCTTCGCGCACCACTCCCGCGTCTCGGCCCGGCTGGCCGTGGCGATCACCCGCGCCCCGGTCAGCACCCGCGCCAACTGGATGGCGATCGAGCCCACCCCGCCAGCGCCGCCGATAATCAGCAGCGTCCCCGCCTCGGCCGGCGTGCGCGGCAGCCCCAGCCGGTCGAACAGCATCTCCCAGGCGGTGATCGCGGTCAGCGGCAGCGCCGCCGCCTCGGCGAACGACAGGCTCTTCGGCTTGTGCCCGACGATCCGCTCATCGACGCAATGCAGCGCGCTGTTCGCCCCCGGCCGCGCGATGCTGCCGGCATAAAACACCTCGTCGCCGACCCGGAACAGCGTCACCTCCGCCCCCACCGCGCGCACCACGCCCGCGGCATCCCAGCCCAGCACCCGCTGCTCGCCCTTCGGATTGGCCCGCTTGCGCACCTTGGTATCCACCGGATTGACCGAAATCGCCCGCACCTCCACCAGCAGATCGCGCGCCCCCGGCACCGGCTCCGGCAGCGTCGCATCGATCAGCGCATCCGGCTCGGTGATCTGGCGGGAATGGGTATAGACGACTGCTTGCATGGCGCGGCTCCTGTTGGCCCCGCCAATATGGGGTGCGACCATCCCGCTGGCCAGCCGACCCCGCCCGCCGATTGACACGACACCCGATGCAGCTAACCAGGACACCCCCACAACAGCGGCCCCCGCGCATGCCCCGTATCCTCATCGTCAACCCCAACCGCAGCCAGGCCTGCACCGACGGCATCGCCGCCGCGATCGCCCCGTTCCGCTTCCCCGGCGGCCCGACGCTTGACGTGGCGACCCTGCCCGACGGCCCGCAAGGCATCTACTCCTGGCAGGACTGGCACGCCGCCGTCGCCCCCCTCTGCCGCCTCGCCGCCACCGCCGAGGCCGACGTCTTCATCATCGCCTGCGCCTCCGACCCCGGCATCGAGGCGGTGCGCGCCGCCCGCCCCGGCCCGGTGCTCGGCGTGTTCCGCTGCGCCGTCACCGCCGCCCTCTCACGCGCCGAGCGGTTCGGCGTGATCGCCCTGGTCGACGCCTCGATCGCCCGCCACCGCCTGGCCATCCGCGCCCTCGGCGTCGAATCCCGGCTGGCCGGCGAGATCGCCATGAACACCACCATCGAGGCGCTGCTCGACCCCGCCGCCGCCCGCGCCGCGCTGATCGCCACCGGCCAAACGCTGGTCGCCCAGGGTGCGAACGCCGTGCTGCTCGGCTGCACCGGCATGGCCGCCCATCGCGCCGCCATCGAGCAGGCGATCGGCGTGCCGGTCATCGAACCCTGCCAGGCCGCCGCGGCGCAGGCGCTCGGCATCGTACTGGCGCGTTGACCACCCCTTCCCGAGCCCGACAGGCCCCCCGATGACCCGCGACGCCGCCGCCCTGGACGGCCTACCCCCAGCCGCCCGCTGGCGCGCCATGATCACCATCGCCATCGCCGTCTCGATGGCGGTGCTGGACAGCGCCATCGCCAACATCGCGCTGCCCACCATCGCCAGCGACCTGGCCGCCAGCCCGGCCGCGTCGATCTGGGTGGTCAACGCCTACCAGCTTGCCGTCACCGTCTCGCTGCTGCCGCTGGCCTCGCTCGGCGACAGCCTCGGCCATCGCCGCGTCTACATGGTCGGCCTGGCGCTGTTCACGCTGGCCTCCGGCGCCTGCGCGCTGACCCACTCGCTGCCGATGCTGGTGCTCGCCCGCGTCATCCAGGGCTTCGGCGGCGCCGGCATCATGAGCGTCAACACCGCGCTGATCCGCTTCATCTTCCCGCGCGCCCAGCTCGGCCGCGGCATCGGCCTCAACGCGCTGATCGTCGCCACCTCGGCCGCCCTCGGCCCGACCATCGCCGCCGCGATCCTGTCGGTGGCCGACTGGCACTGGCTGTTCGCCATCAACGTGCCGCTCGGCGTCATCGCGCTGGCCATCGCGCTGCGCGTGCTGCCCAACACCAGCCGCTCCGGCCACCGCTTCGACCTCGCCAGCGCGCTGCTGAACGCGCTGACCTTCGGCCTGCTGATCACCGCGGTGGACGGCCTCGGCCACGGCGACCAACAGCTTCTGGTCGCCGCTGAACTGCTCGGCGGCATCGTGTTCGGCACCATCTTCATCCGCCGCCAGCTCGCACTCCCAGCGCCGATGCTCCCTGTCGACCTGTTCCGCGTGCCGATCTTCGCCCTCTCGGTTGCCACCTCGGTCTGTTCCTACACCGCACAGGGCCTCGCCTATGTTTCGCTGCCGTTCTTCTTCCAGAGCGTCGGCGGCCGCAGCGCCATCGAGACCGGCCTGTTGATGACCCCCTGGCCCGCCATCGTGGTGATCATAGCCCCGATCGCCGGCCGCCTGTCCGACCGCTACCCGGCCGGCATCCTCGGCGGCCTCGGCCTCGCGGTGATGACCGGCGGCCTGGTCTCGCTGCTGCTGCTGCCCGAGCACGCCGGCTACGCCAACGTCGCCTGGCGCATGGCGCTGTGCGGCTTCGGTTTCGGCTTCTTCCAATCCCCCAACAACCGCCTGTTGATCGAAAGCGCCCCGCGCGAACGCACCGGCGCCGGCAGCGGCGTACTCGCCACCGCCCGCCTGGTCGGCCAGACCACCGGCAGCGCCCTGGTCGCCCTGGCGTTCGGCGTCACCGCGCAATCGGGCGGCCTCGCCGCCGGCTCCGCCCTGGCACTGGCCATCGCGGTGGCGGCCTCGGCGGCGGGCACGGTGGTGAGCACGCTGCGGCTCCGCGTCACAATTTGACATTTTCGCGAGCCGTCCGCACGCTCGTTGTCACACCATGGTCGGATCGGTATATCATTCGCGCGAACCGCACAGCAATTGCGGCGTAATAACAGAGGGATCGGGCCATGGACGTACCCGGCTACAGCAAGGAATTTTCCATCGATCAAGGCACGGTCCTTGGCATGGACCAGCTCTTTCAGGCGCTGTTCAATCAACCGCTGACCGATCCGAAACGCGACGGAATCTGTACCGGCCTGTCGATGTTATGGGCCGCCCGACGGATGATGTTCCATAACGAGAACGCCAAGCAGCGTTTCCAGGCGCTGATGACCGGCGCGGCGTTCAAATGGGGCGGCAAGACCCAGGACATCCACCTCGCGGCCGGCGGCGGCGGCGGCGACATGTACGCGCAGTTGCAGACGATGTACAAGGAGGCTTTGCGGGCCTACGTATTGCGCATCGTCCAGTCCGCCGTCAGCTTCGCCAGATACACCGACTCCGCTGCCTGCGCCCAGAGCGTGGCGCCCACGGTCACGCCCTCGGGACGATATTGCCTGTACAATATCGGCCTGCGCACCAACACCGGTGACGCCGGGCATATGGTCGCATCATATTCCTCCCAGGGGGGACTGGTTGGCGGCAAGCACTTCTATCTGTTTGACCCCAACATGGGCGAATACCGCATCAGCACCAGCCAGGTGCCGAGTTTCCTCACCGCGTTCCTCGAGTCCTACCGCGCCGCGTTTGGCGGCATCAACTACCTGATCGGATTCGAGGTACAGCGCGGCTGACCGCGATCGCCGGCCATCACCCCCCTTACGCGGTAGCCGCTCGTCCTGAGCCGGCAGCACCTGCCAGCGGCAGCGCCCTGGTCGCCCTGGCATTCGGTCTCACCGCGCAACCGGGCAGCCTCGCCGCCGGCAAGACGCTGGCACTCGGCATCACGGTGGCGGCCTCGGCAGCCGGCACGGTGGCCGGCACGCTGCGGCTCAGGGCGTAGAAGCATCGGGAGGCAACGACCGCATGCGCCTGCTCCAGCCACTCCGACACCGCTCCGTAGCGCTCCTTTGGTCGGGCCTGGCGCTGTCCGCGATCGGCGATCAACTCTATGCCGTCGCGCTGAGCTGGATCGCGGTGGGCGTGCTGGGCGCCGGCGCCGGCTACCTGACAGCACTGCAATCGGGCTGCATCCTGTTCTCGGTGTTGTCCGCCGGGTTCTGGCTGGATCGGTGGGACAGCCGGCGCGTGCTGGTTGCCGACTACCTGGTCGAAGCCACGGCCTTGGCGCTTGTCGTGATGGCCTGGACGCAGACCGGCTCGGCGTCCCCCACCCTGCTGGTTCTCGCTGTCATCGTCCTCTCGATCGGCATCGGCATTACCCGCCCGGCGGTGCAGGCGATCCTTCCCGAACTGCTTCCCGACCACGCCCAACTGCCCGCGGCGAACGCCTTGATCGACAGTACCGAGCGCATTGCCCGGCTCGCTGGCCCACTCATCGTCGGGGCGCTCGCCGGGTTACTGCCGGAACAGCATTTCCTCACCCTCGATGCGCTCAGCTTCGTTGCCGCCGCCGGCGCGGCTATGCTGCTGCCGCCGGCCGTGGTGCGGCCGATTGCGCCCCGTGCC
>DATJEA010000203.1:0-2813 GCA_035497095.1 Acetobacteraceae bacterium
GATGTCGCGGGCCAGCGGCAGACGGGCGTCCAAGTGCAGGTGGGTGATCGACGCGAAGGTTGCCGTTTCGGGCTCATGCGCGAAGTCGAGCCGACAGACGATCCCAGCCTCATCGCCGCCGTAGGTGATCCAGGTGATCGAGCAGGTCGACGGGATCTCGGCCGCGATGTTCTTGGTCTGTAGCGTCGCTGCCAGTTCGGGCGAGATCCGAGCGGGAAGCGGTAGCGCCGCTTGCAGCCTGGCCATCAGGCGCTCGGTCTGTTCGAGATTGTCGATCATGCGGCCTCGCTCAATTCGATGTTGCTGGCCGGGCGCCAGTTCCATGGTAACAGCGTATGCAGTTCATGAGCCTTGGTCCGCCCCGAGACGACGCGCTCGAGCACGTCGGTGAGCCAGGCCATCGGCTCGACCACGTTGCTGCCGATCTCGACGCCGCCGTCATCAAGGAACACCATCAGGCCGGGCCGGTGTCGCAGCGCATAGCGGACGGCTTTCGCCAGATCGGAGCTGGCGGACACGCGCTGCACCCGGTCCTGCTGTGCGTAACTCGTCAATCGCGTGCAATGCGCCGCCGCGGCACGGGCAGTGGCGATCCGCGATGTCGATCACCACCTCGTAACGCGGCAGATGTGCCGGAAGGGCGCCATGATTGCGGTTGGGCCGAGCGTTGCCGCGCTGACGCTGCGGGTCCCTCGCCAGGTCCGTCGTGTCCTGCCCGGCCTGGTTCTCGGTGTGCAGTTCGCCCTGCTGATGCTGCAGCGTCCGCAGCATCTGCCGCAGCAAAGCAGGGTCGTCCGGCAGGGTGTCAGGGTCGATCTGCACAACATCATCATGAATGATGTCGTCGCGCCGGGGCCAGAATTTGTTGCGCCCAACGCCGCCTCTTGATCCGGCGAATTCCGGCCGGCGGCGCACGCCACTCGCAGCCGTCAAGCAAAGCTGCCAGTTGCGGAGAAGCCAGCACGATCCGCCCGGTCATCCCCTTTGCGCATGTCGGTGCTGTTTCGAACCCGGGACCCCAATTTTGCCAAGACGGTGCTTACCGTGAGAGAGGAGTTCGGTATTAAGTGGGTCCATGCCCCTGGGCCTCGAAACTTCTGATTGCCCGTGGACAGAGGAACGCTTGCCCCTCTGCCCCCGGGCAATAGAATCGGGGGTTCCAAGGGCTTAGCCCTTGGCGGGGTTCGGGCCAGCGCCCCGCCCTGCCTTATCCTTTCGCCCCGAACAGTCCGGTCGGGCGGAGCAGCAGCACGGCGATGAACACCACCGAGACGCAGAGTGGCCCGAAGCTTTCGCCGAGCAGCAGGCCGCCCAGGCTTTCGGTGACGCCGATCAGCAGGCCGCCGAGCATGGCGCCGGGGAAGCTGCCCATGCCGCCCAGCACGACGATGGTGAAGGCCACCAGCAGGAACACGTTGCCGACGCTGGGCGCCACGTAGAAGCTGGGCAGCAGCAGGCAGGCGGCGGCACCCAGGCAGCCGATGCCGATGGCGAAGGCGAGCGCGAACATCCGCTCCGGCCGGATGCCCATCAGCCGCGCCCCTTCCGGCTCCTTGGCGACGGCGCGGATGGCGCAGCCGGTGTCGGTCAGCGCCATGAACGCCCAGAGCACCCCGGCCAGCGCGATCGCCACCGCGAAGGAGATCAGTTTCGGCACCGACAGCAGCAGCGGCCCGACCTGCCACATCACGAAGGTAAGCGGGGTTTCAAGCTGGCGGGTGTCGCCGGTGAAAAGAACCAGGGCGAGGTTGTCGAGCACGATCGCGAGGCCCAGCGTGGCCAGCAGCAGCGCCTTGTCCTCGCCGCGCGAGACCGGCCCGATGACGAAGCGGTACAGCAGCCAGCCGGCCACGAACATCAGGGCGGCGATCAGCGGCAGGCCGAGATAGGGGTCGATGCCAAGCCGGGTCGCCATCAGGTATGCCGCGAACATCGCCAGCATCAGCAGCGAGCCATGCGCGAAGTTGACGATGTGCAGCACGCCGTAGATCAGCGTGAGGCCCAGCGCCACCAGCGCGTAGACCGCCCCGGTCAACAAGCCGTTGACCAGGGCGGCGGCGATGATCTGCCCGTTCAAGCTTTCGGACGCGGGAACACCGCCTTGGAAGAAGCGAATTCCGGCGGCCAGACCACTGCGATATCGCCCTTCTGGATTTGCAGTGCCACCGCCTGCGCGCCCTGGTTCTGGCCGTTGACGAATTTGGTGGCGTTGTACGGCATGAAGTGGTCGGAGAACGTGGAGGCGTCGAGGGCCGCGATCGCCTTGTCCTTGTCGGTGCTGCCGGCGTGCTCCCAGCCATCGGCCAGCAGCTTGACGGCGAAGTAGCCGAACGGCACCTCCCAGGTCATCACCCGGCCGGCATCCTCGATGCGCTTGCGGAAGGCCGCCGAGCGCGGGTCCTTCACGTTGTACCAGTGGTTGAAGTCCATCATGTTCTCGGCGACCTCGGGCGCCTCCTTGGCGAATTTGAGGTTGAAGCCGCCGCCGAGCACCGAGAACATTGCCATCAACGGCACCCGCTGCTGCACGATGGTGCGGGCGCACAGCACGTATTCGTTCTCGTAGTTGGTCATCATCACCAGGTCGGGCGCCAGCGCCTTGGTTTGCAGCACGATATTGGTGAAGTCGCGCGTCGGCGTGGCGTGGGCGAAGGTGCCGAGCACCTTGATGCCGATCTTGGCGAGACCC
This sequence comes from Acetobacteraceae bacterium, assembly GCA_035497095.1. Taxonomy (GTDB): domain Bacteria; phylum Pseudomonadota; class Alphaproteobacteria; order Acetobacterales; family Acetobacteraceae; genus 70-18. The sequence goes on from DATJEA010000203.1 coordinate 2,690, forward strand.
GCGGCCACCGCCTTGGCGGTGCTGGTGCCGAACACGCCGCTCTCGTGCCGTGTGCCGGAGCCGTGGCAGCAGGTCTCCGACGTGGAAGGTGCGCGACATTACGACTCCTGCACGGGGTTGCGCA
>DATJEA010000204.1:0-2412 GCA_035497095.1 Acetobacteraceae bacterium
CTTTTTTGCAAAAAGAAGCAAAAGACTCTCATTCGCCTTGCGGCCGCAAGGGCGCGGAAAGTCCATCCACTTCAATGGATAAAAGGTTTTTTTGCTTCTTTTTGTTCACAAGAAGAAGACCTTCCGTGCTGCGACCCCAACGGCGAACCGGGCGGTTTCTTGACTCCCCGTCGGGCTGTGCCTAGAAAGCCTGCCTTGTCGTCGCCCCGGCCGGCTATGTGCTGTCCGGCGATGTGTCCTATTTTGTCTGAAGAGAACCCATGGCCAACACCGCCTCGGCGCGCAAGCGCATCCGCCAGAACGAGCGCCGCAATGCGCGCAACATCGCCCGCCGCTCGCGGGTCCGCACCTTCGTGAAGAAGGTCGAGGAAGCCATCGCCGGTGGCGACAAGGCGGCCGCGGCCGCGGCGCTGACCGCGGCGCAGCCGGAGATGCAGCGTGGCGCCACCAAGGGCATCGCGCACAAGAACACCGTGGCGCGCAAGATTTCCCGCCTGTCCGCCCGCATCAAGGCGCTGGTGGCCAACTGACCGCCAGCCTGGGGCGCCCGCGCGCCCGGACCTGCTCCCTCCCGCACGGCCGCGGGACGGAGCCTCCGGGTGGCGGCGGGATTTCAGCGAGATACGCGGTGACGTTCAGGTGTGACGTATCGGCATCGAAGTAACTACGAACGATTATTTGTTTTTCTGCACTGCGACACACTTATATTTTTCGCGATCGATTTTCGATTGCCACGGCCGACGATTCCCCCTAATTAATACTCACCGGCCACCTCAGCGGCGGCCGGCTCCGTCAATATTTTCCGCCGCTCCGATACCGGGGCCGCGTGTTGGGCTGCGCGCCGACGGGGTCGTCGGCGCGATGGGGTAGATGCATCGTGACGTTTGACGGGTTGCAGCGGGGGGCGAGCGTGACGGTGGAACGGGGAGAGCCTGGGGAACCGCAACTTGCCGCGCAATGGGCCCGCATCCGCGGACGGCTGCAGCAGGAAGTCGGCGACGTCGAATACCGCACCTGGCTGCGGCAGATGACGCTGGTCGGGCTGGCCGGCGACGAGATCACCGTGAACCTGCCGTCCCGCTTTTTGCGCGACTGGGTGCGCAGCCATTACGGCGACCGGCTGACCACGCTGTGGCAGGCCGAGAGCCGGCGGGTGCGCCGGGTGGAACTGGCGTTCGGCGAGCTGGCGCAGGTCAATGGGCGGGGCGCCGCGCTGGCGCAATCGGCCATGCCGCCGGCCGCAGCGCCGCATGCAGCAGCGCCGGCCGCTCCCGTCAGCGAGGCCGAGCGCGGTGCCGAGAGCGGCCTGCTGGACCCGCGCTTCTCGTTCGATAATTTCGTGGTCGGCAAGCCCAACGAGTTCGCCTATGCCTGCGCCCGCCGGGTCGCCGACGTGCCGGCCAGCCAGGGCTTCAATCCGCTGTTCCTGTATGGCGGGGTCGGGCTGGGCAAGACCCATCTGATGAACGCGATCGCCTGGAACCTCACCAGCACCAGCCGCCCCGATGGCCCGGTCAGCGTGGTGTTCATGTCCGCCGAGAAGTTCATGCACCGCTTCATCGCGGCGATCCGCAGCCACGCCACCATGGAATTCAAGGATGAACTGCGCAGCGTCGACGTGCTGATGGTCGATGACGTGCAATTCCTGATCGGCAAGGACGCGACGCAGGAAGAGTTCTTCCACACTTTCAATGCGCTGGTCGATGCCGGCAAGCAGATCGTGGTCTCCGCCGACAAATCGCCCTCCGACTTGGCCGGGCTGGAGGAGCGGGTGCGCACCAGGCTCTCCTGCGGCATGGTCGCCGACCTGCACGCCACCACCTACGAGCTGCGCATCTCGATCCTGGGCGCCAAGGCGCAGCGCGCCGGGGTGGAGGTGCCAGTGAAGGTGCTGGAGTATCTCGCGCACAAGATCACCAGCAACGTGCGCGAACTGGAAGGTGCGCTGAACCGGCTGATCGCCCACGCCAACCTGTTCGGCCGCGCGATCACGCTGGAATCGGCGCAGGAAGTGCTGCACGACCTGTTGAAGGCGCATGACCGGCGGGTGACCATCGAGGAGATCCAGCGCAAGGTCTCCGAGCATTGGAACATCCGGCTGACCGACATGTCTTCCGCCCGCCGCGCCCGCGCGGTGGCCCGGCCGCGGCAGGTGGCGATGTATCTGGCCAAGCAGCTCACCACCCGCTCGCTGCCCGAGATCGGCCGCAAATTCGGCAACCGCGACCATACCACGGTAATGCACGCGGTCAGCCGCATCACCGAGCTGATGACCGCCGACAGCGCGTTCGCGGAAGATGTGGAACTGCTGCGCCGCATGCTCGAATCGTAAGAGCAAGGCTTTGCGCGGCCTGCCGGGGTTGCTAAGGTAGGCGCCCGATCGCTGGGAGGGGGATGCCTCCGGTCCAGCGC
>DATJEA010000205.1:0-2269 GCA_035497095.1 Acetobacteraceae bacterium
CTTTTTTGCAAAAAAGCGCGCAAAAAACTTCATTTCATTGGTTTCGGTGTTGCCGCAACACCGAAACCAATAATCAAAAAGTTTTTTTGCTTCTTTTTGTTCCCGAAAAGAAGACCCTTCTTCTTGATCCACGCCGATGAATTTCCTCGGCGCCTATCGTCGCAGCCTCATCTTCCTCGGCCGCGACCTCAAGCTGGCTGCGGCCCTGGGCGGCGCCAATCTGCTGGTCGCGGCGCTGCAATTCCTCGACCCGATCCTGTTCGGCCTGGTGATCGGCCTGCTGTCGCGTGCTTCCAGCATGGACCGCACCTCGCTATGGCACGAGGCGGCGCGGCTGCTCGGTATCTGGGCGGCGATCGGCCTGCTGGGGATTACCGCCAACATCGTTGCGGCGCTGCATTCCGAGCGGCTGGCGCATCGCAACCGGCTGGCGGCGATGAGTCGGTTTTTCACCCATGTGCTGACCCTGCCGCCGAGCTACCACGGCGACGCGCAGAGCGGCCGGCTGATGAAGATCATGCTGTCGGGCGCGGATGCGCTGTTCTGGCTGTGGCTGTCGTTCTTCCGCGACCAGCTTTCCACTTTCGTCGCCGTGCTGGTGCTGCTGCCGCTGACCCTGTTCCTCAACTGGCAACTGGCGCTATCGCTGATCGTGCTGGTGGTGCTGTTCTGCACCCTCACTTTGCTGGTGATCCGTCGCACCGAGTCCGCGCAGCAGCAGGCCCAGCGCTACCAGATCCAGCTCGCCGGCAACGCCCAGGACACGCTGGCCAACGTCACCGTGATGCAGGCGTTCACCAGGCTGGCCGCCGAAACCAACCGCTTCGGCGAGATCGTGCAGCAGGTCATCAAGCACCAGTTTCCGATCCTCAACTGGTGGGCGGTGGTCAACGTGATGACCCGCGCCGCCAGCACCATCGCGGTGATCACCATTGTGCTGATCGGCACCATCCTGCATGTCGAGGGCAAGGCCAGCGTCGGCGAGATCGTCAGCTTCATGGGCCTGGCGACCATGCTGATCGGAAGGCTGGACAGCGCGATGAGCTTCACCGCCAGGCTGTTCTTCGAGGTGCCGAACCTGCGCGAGTTCTTCGCCGTGCTGGACGCGCAAAGCTCGGTGCCGGAAAAGCCGGACGCGGTGCCACTGGCCCACCCGGCCGGGGCGGTCTCGTTCGAGGCCGTCACCTTCGCCTATCCCGGCGGCCCGCCGATCCTGTCGGACGTCTCGTTCACCGCCCGGCCGGGCACCTCGGTGGCGCTGGTCGGCCAGACCGGCGCCGGCAAATCCACCGCCATGGCGATGCTGCAACGCGCCTGGGACCCCGATTCCGGCCGGGTGCTGATCGGCGGCCAGGACATCCGCGACGTGACGCTGGAAAGCCTGCACCGCGCGATCGGCGTGGTGTTCCAGGAGAGCATGCTGCTCAACCGCTCGATCCGCGAGAACCTGCTGATCGGCAATCCTGACGCCACCGCCGAGATGCTGGATGCCGCCTGCAAGATGGCCGACGCGCATGAGTTCATCATCCGCCAGCCGCATGGCTACGATACCATGGTCGGTGAGCGCGGCAGCACCCTTTCCGGCGGCCAGCGCCAGCGCCTGGCGATCGCCCGCGCGCTGCTGAAAGACCCGCCGATCCTGATCCTCGACGAAGCCACCAGCGCGCTCGACGCCGCCACCGAGGCGCGGGTGTCGCGCGCACTGAAATCGCTGATGCAGGGCCGCACCACCTTCATCATCGCCCACCGCCTGTCCACGGTGCGCGACGCCGACGAGATCCTGGTGTTCGATAATGGCCACATCGTCGAGCGCGGCAGCTTTCAGACGCTGCTGGCGCAGCAGGGCCGGTTCGCCGAGCTGGTGGCGACGCAGTTGTCGCCGGCAGTTTAAGCAAGGCCTTGTTTTTGCGACCAAAAAAAGCCAAGATACTTTTCATTGGTTCTGGAGACAATAGTTTATCCTCCGCGCCGTTATTGCAAGGCAAATGGTTTTTTGGTTCTTTTTTGCAAAAAAGAACACGCTTGCTGCACTGCACACCCAAATTTTGCGCTCGATGATTTCGCCGCCGTATACTCTACACAGGTTGACCCCTTGGCATTCGCCCGGGGGCGCAGGCGGGTATGCCCGTCATGGCGACCTGATATGACGGGCGTGGCCCCGCTCCGCTGAAAAACGGAAGGAGCCGACCGATGACTGTCGCAGCGATTCTGAAACACAAGGGCCATGACGTGGCCGCCGTGCATCCCACCGACAGCGTGGCCGACATTG
>DATJEA010000206.1:0-2578 GCA_035497095.1 Acetobacteraceae bacterium
CCGTTCTCTTCGAGGGGCATCGCGAGGTCGCCAGGGCACTGTCGAGCTGGCAGGGCAAGACGGTCGTGGACGCGATGAACGGTTTCGAGGGCCTGTCTACGGCCGACGTCGCCAAGGCCTTCCCTGGCGCCCGCTTTGTGAAGGGCTTCAACCATCTGCCCGCGAGGACGCTGGCCGCCGATCCGAACGTCAACGGCAGCCGCCGCGTCGTGTTCCTGTCTAGCGACGACCAGGCCGCCGCAGCGCAGGTGGCGGACCTCGCTGAACAACTGGGTTTCGCACCCGTCAATCTCGGGAAGCTTGCAGAGGGCGGCGCGCTGGTACAGGTGCTCGACAAGAGCTGGGCGCCGCTGATCTTCCAGGACCTGTTCAAGAACGAACCCGAGCGACCGGCGACCGCCGGCGCCGCATCGTAATCACCTATTTGCGCCATCCCAACCAAGGATCAAAGACATGAGCAGACTGAAGGGAAAGACCGCCGTGATCACCGGTGGCGCCACCGGCATCGGCCGCGCCGCGGCAAAGCGCTTCATCGAGGAAGGCGCCTTCGTCTTCATCTTCGGCCGCCGCCAGGAAGCGCTCGACGCTGCCGTGGCTGACCTCGGGCCCAACGTCCGCGCGGTGCAGGGCTCGGTGTCCGACGAGGCCGACCTCGACCGCCTCTACGCGGCAGTGAAGGCCGAGCGCGGCACCCTCGACATCGTCTTCGCCAATGCCGGGACGGGAAGCCTGCTTGCGCTCGGCGAGATCACCGCCGAGCACATCGACGAAACGTTCGACACCAACGTGAAGGGCACGATCTTCACGGTGCAGAAGGCGCTGCCGTTGATGGGCACGGGCGGCTCGATCATCCTGACCGGATCGAGCGCCGGTACCACCGGTGCCCCGGCATTCGGCGCCTACAGCGCGAGCAAGGCAGCCGTGCGCAACCTCGCCAAGACCTGGGCGGAGGACCTGAAAGGCACCGGCATCCGCGTCAACGTACTGTCGCCCGGTCCGACAGCGACCGAACTGGCGAAGGCCGCGGTGGGCGAGGAGGGCCTGAAGGCCTTCGCCTCGATGAATCCACTCCAGCGCATGGCCGATCCGTCGGAGATCGGCGCGGTCGCCGCCTTTCTCGCGTCGTCGGACAGCAGCTTCATGACCGCCAGCGAGGTCGCCGTCGACGGCGGCCTGGCGCAAATCTGAATCCGACGCGCCGCGCCCGGCCGGTCGCTCGCTGTCTATTCGCGTGTCCGGGACTGCTTGCCCACGACACCATCGCCGGTGCGCTGCCAGACCGATAGGGGCACGTTGCCGTCCGGCCGCGGCGGTACCCGGTAGCTGAGCGTGTCGCCGCGCAATTCGAAGGCGCGCTTTTGCTGCTGCCCCTCCCAGTTGGGGAAGGAGGCGCCTTCGATATGGAACACCAACTGGTGCTGGACCGGATCGACCGCAAGCGTGCCGTAGTGGGTGCTCGCGCCCATCACGGCCGCCCGGTATTCCTGCGCGGTGGCCTTGGCCTTGTCGGGGTTGGCGAAGCGCGGGCGCTCGGCGCGGTAGAGCTGCAGCGAGTAGCGCCCGGCGCTATCGATCAGCAGCAGGCCCTTCGGTGCATCGCCGTAGTCGTGCGAGCGCGTGCCATCCGGATGCAGCACGTCGGCCGCCACCAGCGTCCAGGTGCCGGCCAGCGAGACATCGCCACCGACATCGGCCGCGCCGATGCCGGAGGACCAAGCCAGGCCGGGCAGCAGGGCGGCGATGGTGGCGAGGCGGGAGAGTGTGCGTTGCAGGCTCATGGGGCTTTCCTCTTTCGAATCGGGTAGCGCCTTCGGTGGTGAGGCCTCGCCGATCGTAGGGCTTGCCAGTACGCGGAAAAACCGAATAATTTGCGGGTAACACTTTCGAATTGTTTACCAATGTCGCTCCCCAATCTCGACATGGACGCACTGCGCAGCCTGGTGGCGATCCTGCGCCTGGGCGGGCTGGCGCGTGCCGCGGAGCGGATCGGGCGCTCGCCCTCGGCGGTCAGCCAGCAGATGCGCAAGCTGGAGTCGCAGTTGGGCGAGCCGCTGTTCCGCAAGCAGGGCCGCCGCGTGGTGTTGACCGAGGCGGGCGACCGGGTGCACGCCTATGCGCGCCGCATCCTGGAACTCAACGACGAAGCGGTCCACGCGGTGCGCAGTGCGGCGATCGACGGTACGGTGCGCTTCGGCCTGCCGGGTGATTTCGCCGAGTCCTGGTTGCCGGCGGCGCTGGGGCAGTTCCGCAAGGCCTACCCGGCGGTGCGGGTGGATGTGCTGGTCGAACCGAACCGGCTGCTGCTGGAACGGCTCGACCGCGGCGCGCTCGACCTGGTCCTTGCGATGAACCAGGGCGAGCGCGCGGACGCCGAGCGGCTGGCCAAGCTGCCGATGACCTGGATCGGACCGGCCGGCACGGGCGAGGTAGTGCGGCCCGATACCGTGCTGGATCTGGCGCTGTACCAGCCGCCGTGTTTCTTCCGTCAGGCCGGTACGGCCGCACTGGATCGGGCCGGCGTCGCCTGGCGGCCGGCGTTCGTCACCGCCAGCCTGCACAGCCTGTGGGCCGGCGTGGC
>DATJEA010000207.1:0-5595 GCA_035497095.1 Acetobacteraceae bacterium
CCTGTTGATCAACGTCACCGGGTTTTTCCGCGACCCCAAGGTGTTCGCGCTGCTGGCCGCCGAGACCATTCCGGCGCTGCTGCAAAACCATCCCGACGACCGCCCGCTGCGGGTGTGGACGGTGGGCTGCAGCACCGGCGAGGAGACCTATTCGCTGGCGATGCTGTTCCTCGAACAGGTGAACGCCGGCGACCGCCCGATCAAGCTGCAATTCTTCGCATCCGACATCGATACCGACGCCATCGCCGTGGCGCGCGAGGGCTGCTATCCGCAGAGCATCGCCGCCGACGTGTCGCCCGAGCGGCTGGCCCGCTTCTTCACCAGGGACGGCGCCAACTATCGCGTGGTGCCGGAACTGCGCGCCGCCGTGGTGTTCACCGTGCAGGACGTGCTGAGCGACCCGCCATTCTCCCGGCTGGACATGGTCTCCTGCCGCAACCTGCTGATCTACCTGCTGCCCGAGGCGCAGGCCAGGGTGCTGGCGCTGTTCCATTTCGCGCTGCGCGCCGGCGGCCTGCTGCTGCTCGGCGGCGCCGAGACGATCGGCGAGGCGACCGACCGGTTCGAGGTGATCTCCAAGCCGGCCCGGCTGTATCGCCAGGTCGGCCGCGCCCGCAGCCAGGATTATCCGTTCGAGCTGGCGGCGCCGGGCAGCCGCGACGGTGCCGCCGGCAAGTCTGCCGCCCCGCCGCCGCGGCAGGTCGCGCTGGCCGAACTCTGCCGCCGGCTGGTGCTGGAGGCCTATGCGCCGGCCGCCGTGCTGATCAATGCGCGCAGCGAATGCCTGTTCCTGCTCGGCCCCACCGAGCGCTATCTGCGCATCGCGCCGGGGCAACCGAGCTTCGACCTGCTGACGATGGCGCGCCAGGAAACCCGCACCAAGCTGCGCGCCGCGATCCAGCAGGCGCGCAAGAGCAACGCCGGCGTGACGGTCGCCGGCGGCCGCATCACCACGCCGGGCGGCATCACCGCGTTCAGCATCGTGGTCCGGCCGATCAGCCATGACGGCGAGCAACTGCTGCTGATCTGCTTCGTCGACAATCCGCCGCCGCGCGCCGCCGGGCCCGCCAGCGATCCCACCGCCCCCGCATCGGCGCCCGACCAGACCAGGGTGGTGGAGCTGGAGGCCGAGCTTGAGAGCACCCGCGCCGAGTTGCAGGGCGCGATCCACAATCTGGAGCTGGCCGACGAGGAACAGCGCGCGATCACCGAGGAGACGCTGTCGGCCAACGAGGAGTTTCAGTCCACCAACGAGGAGCTGATGACCTCGAAGGAGGAGCTGCAATCGCTGAACGAGGAGCTGACCGCGCTGAACGGCCAGTTGCAGGAGACGCTGGAGCGCCAGCGCGTCGCCGGCAACGACTTGCAAAACGTGCTCTACAGCACCGATGTCGCCACCCTGTTCCTCGACACCGAGTTGCGCATCCGGCTGTTCACCCCGGCGACGCGGGCGCTGTTCAACGTGATCCCGAGCGATATCGGCCGCAAGCTGGCCGACCTCAGGACGCAGATCCCGGACCCGGAACTGCTGGACGACGCCCGCGCCGTGCTGCGCACCCATACCGCCATCGAACGCGAGATCGAGGGCGATGCCGGCGCCTGGCTGTCGCGCCGGATCATGCCATACCGCACCCAGCACGACGGCGTGGAGGGAGTGGTGATCACGCTGGCCGACGTTACCGAGCGCCGCCGCACCGCGGTCATGATGGCCGAGGCGAAGCGGCAGGCCGAGTTGGCGACCCGCGCCAAGTCGCAGTTCCTGGTCACCGCCAGCCACGACCTGCGCCAGCCGCTGCAAACGCTGACCCTGCTGCAAGGCATGCTGGCCGAGGCGGTGCGCGGCCAGCAACCGGCCGAGAAGCTGGTGGAGCGGCTCGACACCATCGTGCACTCCACCACCACCATGCTGAATGCGCTGCTGGCGGCCAACCAGATCGAGGCCGGCGTCGTCACCCCGAACATCACGACCTTCCCGGTCAACGAGATGCTGCAACGGCTGCATGCCGAATTCCTCACCCCGGCGCAGGCCAAGGGGCTGGAGCTGCGCGTGGTGCCGTGCTCCTGCCTGGTCGCCACCGACCAGGTGCTGCTGGAGCAGATCCTGCGCAACCTGCTGTCCAACGCGCTGAAATACACCCAGCGCGGCCGCGTGCTGCTGGGCTGCCGCCAGCATGAGGACGGCCTGCGCATCGAGGTCTGGGACACCGGCAGCGGCATCCCGCCCGGCGCGCTCAACACCATCTTCGAGGAATACCGCCAGCTCAACACCCCGGCCTCGGCGCATCTGGGCGGGCTCGGGCTCGGGCTGTCCATCGTGCGCCGGCTGGGCCTGCTGCTCGGCCATCCGATCACCGTGCAGTCGCGCATCGGGCGCGGCTCGGTCTTCGCGGTCGGCATCGCCGGGGCGCGGCGCCTGCGCCCGGTGGCGATGCAGCCCGCGCCCCCGCCGGCCGCCCACCCGGGCGACGGCCAGCAAGCGGACGGCCAGTTCCGCGGGCGCATCCTGCTGGTCGAGGACGATACCGATCTGCGCGAATTGCTCGCCGCCGGGCTCACCGAACGCGGCCATACCGTGCTGGCGGCGGCGGACGGCCCGGCGATGCTGAAGCTGGCCGCCGACGGCCCGGCGCCCGACCTGATTCTGACCGATTTCAACCTGCCGCGCGGCGGCGACGGGCTGCGGCTGACCGCCGAGTTGCGCCGCCGTTTCGCGCGCCGGATTCCGGCGGTGATCCTGACTGGCGACATCTCCACCGGCACGCTGCGCGACATCTCCGCCGCCGACTGCGTGCGGCTGGCCAAGCCGGTGCGGATGCGCGACCTCGCCGCGGCGATCCAGCACGAACTGGCCGCAGCGCAGCACGCCCCTGCGCCCGACACGCGAGCGCTGCTGCATGTCGTCGACGACGACCCCGCGATCGCCGCCGCGATCCGCGAGTTGTTCGAGGTGGAGGGGCTGGCGGTGCAGACCTACAGCAGCGGCGAGGCGTTCCTCGATGCCTTCCGGCCCGGCCGCGAGGGCTGCCTGCTGATCGACCTGCGGCTGCCCGGCATCACCGGCCTCGAAGTGATGCGCCGGCTGCGCGCCGCCGGCCACCATCTGCCCTCGATCGTGATCACCGGCCATGGCGACCTGCCGATGGCGGTACGGGCGATGCGCGCCGGCGCGCTCGATTTCATCGTCAAGCCGATCAGCACCGCCGAGCTGCGCAGCGCCGTGGCAAACGGCCTGGCGCGCGCCCATGACACCACCGCCCAGGCCGCCTGGCGCGAGGCCGCGGCGCAGCATCTGGCCGGGCTGACCGAGCGGCAGCGCGAGATCATGCACCTGGTGCTGGCCGGGCAGCCGAACAAGAACATCGCCGCCGACCTCGGCATCAGCCAGCGCACGGTGGAAAACCACCGCGCCGCGATCATGCAGAAAACCGGCGCCGGCTCGCTACCGGCGCTGGCGCGGCTGGCGTTCGCGGCCGCCGCCGACACGCCGCAGGAGACGCTCACCTCTGGCTGATCTCCAAGTGTCGATTTCCGCCGAGACCTGACACATGTGAATTCGCTTGCAATATTGGCTTTGGCGCAAACTTGGTGCAGGGCTTCGCAGTGAATCATGTTGCACCGACCAGGCGGGCTTGGAGGAGATCCAGCTTTGCACGGCCATACATCGGTCGTTTTGCCAACTTCAACCTGGTGTTCTGCCCCTCGGTCTGACCGTTTGACCAGGGGTGCGTCAGGGCGGCATGCACACCGGCGCGATCTTGCACAATTCCCTTGGCGAAAGACCCCAGCAAACCGGGCGTCGCGTCCGTGATCCAGGGCTCCAGATCGGTGCTCGTTCGGTGTTGGATCATGCGGTGAAACCGGTCCATCAGGTCGCGCGCCACCACGAGCGCTGGCACTGCGCATGCGATGATCGCCATCATGCGGGCGACGGTCTTGGACGGAACGTCGCGTTCCACCGTCATCATACGCGCGATGCCGCGCGCCGACGGCAGCTTGCGCGGTCGCTCACCACTGGTTGTCGTCGCGTCGTCTTTCCTGCGCCGGGTCGCCCATTGCGCCACCACGCGAGCCGCGCCCGCAAAGCCTGCCACCTTCACGCGACGCCAAAGCTCCGCACCATTGTGGCAGCCAGCCGCCCATTGGGCGTCGAGCTGCTTGAGAAACGGCTCAAGCGAACACGTCCTGCCGCGGAATACATCCGTGCGGCCGCCGCGCACCACCTGGCGCACCAACCCACGCGACTTGCCAGTGATTCGCACAATCTCCTTGATTGCCGCGCCCTGCTTCGCCAATGCGAGGATGGCGGCGTTCTCTTCCTCGCGACGCAGCCAGCCGGAATGCTGCCGGCGTTCGGCGCAGCTCAGCACCGCCGGGTCGATCACATCGTTGCCCACGGCCTTGCGGATCACCTGCATCGACCGCTGCACGACCGCCAGGAACGCCGCGCTGGCGTTCTCCATCAGGTGCCATCGGTCGGCCACCTGTATTGCGTCCGGGCGACCATGAGTGGCGGCTTGGATATAGCCGGCACCGCGATCCCGCGCGATCACCTCGATCGAAGGTCGCGCGGCAAGCCACGCGGCAACGGTTGCTGCCTCGCGGTCGGGCAGCAGGTTGATGATGCGACGCCGCTCCAAATCGCAGATGATCGTGCCGTAGCGCTGCCCCCGCTTGAACGCCCAGTCATCGATGCCGACCACGCGCGGCGCCTCGGTCGGCCGCGCCGCACGACGCCGGACAACGCGAAGTAAAGTATCCTTGCTGACCGGTAGAAGAAGGCGCCGCGCGAAGCTTTGCCCTGGCCGACCACCCAATGCCACGCCGAGATGATGAACGATTCCCTCCAGACGCGACGTGCGGCGCGCGAATGGACGCGCAGCCGTCGCGGCAAGCCGTTCCGTGAATATCCGCTGACGGCAGGTCGCCAGGACACAGCGGAACCGACGTGTTGAGACCCTGATCCGGACCGCCTGTCCATGGGAGGGCAGATCAGCCAGGGCTCGCTGGTATGTGCTGTGGACCCGCGCGGAGACGGAGCCGCATGTCGGGCAAGCTGCGGTTCTCGACGCCGGGCGAGCCGTGATCACCAGATCGTATGCCTCGCTCTGCATATGCTCGACAACAAGTCCACACGGAGCAGGCAGGAGACCACGGCCCATGATCGACATCCTCCACCGGAATGCCGCGTATGATTCCCAACAATTGCACCAAGATTGAGTCAGAGCCACTTTTGCAAGCGATTTTACATCATGAACTGCGCACGCTGTTACCATGGAACTGGCGCCCGGCCAGCAACATCGAATTGAGCGAGGTCGCGTGATCGACAATCGCGAGCAGACCGAGCGCCTGATGGCCACGCTGCAAGCGGCGCTACCGCTTCCCGCTCAGATCTCGCCCGAACTGGCAGCGACGCTACAGACCAAGAACATCGCGGCCGAGATCCCGTCGACCTGTTCGATCACCTGGATCACCTACGGCGGCGATGAGGCTGGGATCGTCTGTCGGCTCGACTTCGCGCATGAGCCCGAAACGGCAACCTTCGCGTCGATCACCCACCTGCACTTGGACGCCCGTCTGCCGCTGGCCCGCGACATC
>DATJEA010000208.1:0-8440 GCA_035497095.1 Acetobacteraceae bacterium
CCCGAAGGTGAGCCACGACCCCGAGCCGAACTCCGGCGCGCCGAATTTATACGCCAGCACGATGGCGACGAAGGTTGCGAACACCAGCCACAGCATCGCCGACATGGTGTAGCCGGCAAAGACCGCCGCCAGGTCCCGATCCTCGGAATCGGCCGCTATCGGAGTTGCCATCGCTGACGCCTTCTCTGAAGCACCCACCGCGCCAACGGGCCGCCGATCGTCGCCGCTGGCGCGCCGATGGTGGTGACGTCTTGCTGGTGAATGGCCTGACCATGACGGTCATCTAAATTAGGTATTTTATTTACGTCTATATGAAACGCACTGCAACCCTGGCCCGGCGCCGGCGGCCGGGGAATGTGCGACGGTGGTGGCGTTGCCGCGATGGCGGGATGCGATACTGTCGTTCGCCGCCTCACCGGCCAGGGACTGAGCGATGATCGACCGCCACATGCTGCCGCTGCTGGGGCGGGTCTATGCCGCGCCGGCGCGCCGGCTGGCAGCGGCCGGGGTGTCGGCCGACGCGGTGACGTTCAGCGGCTTCGCGCTCGGGCTGCTGGCGGCGCTGCTGATCGCGCTGGAGCAGCCGCTGGCCGGGCTGGCGGCGCTGCTGGCCAACCGAGTGCTGGATGGGCTGGATGGCGCCGTAGCGCGGCTCGCTGGCCCGACCGAGCGCGGCGCCTTCCTCGACATCGCGCTGGATTTCTTCGTCTACGCGGCGATCCCGTTCGGCTTCGCGCTGGCCGACCCCGGCCGCAACGCGCTGGCCGCCGCGGCGCTGCTGTGCGCGTTCATGGGCACCGCCTGCAGCTTCCTGGCCTACGCGGTGATCGCCGCGCGGCGCGGGCTGCTGAGCAGCGCCTATCCGCAAAAAGGCATCTATTATCTCGGGGGATTGACCGAGGGGGCGGAGACCATCACGTGCCTCGCGGTGATGTGCCTGGCGCCGGCCTGGTTCCCGGCGCTGGCCTGGGGCTTTGCCGCGTTGTGCCTGGTGACCACAGTGACCCGCTGGTGGTGGGGCATCCGGCAATTTCGCGGGAGTGAGGACTGATGCGCAATCTGCTGACTGATGTGGCCGGACTCGCGGTGGGCCAGGCGACCGATCTGGTGCTCGGCTCCGGCGTAACGGCGATCGTGTTCGATGCGCCGGCGGTGGTCTCGGTGACGGTGCTGGGCGGCGCGCCGGGCGGGCGGGATACCGGCATGCTGGCGCCGGACATGACCGTGCAGCGGATCGATGCGGTGGTGCTCTCCGGCGGCTCGGTGTTCGGGCTGGATGCCAGCGCCGGGGTGCAGGCGGTGCTGCGGGCCGAGGGGCGCGGGCTGGCGGTCGGCGGCATCCGGGTGCCGCTGGTGAGCCAGGCGATCCTGTTCGACCTGCTGAACGGCGGCGACAAGGATTGGGGGCTGTTTCCGCCCTATCGCGAACTCGGCCACGCCGCGATGCAGGCGCTGTCGCACGAAGAGTTCGCGCTGGGCAGCGTCGGCGCCGGCACCGGGGCGACCACGGCGACCGTGAAGGGCGGACTCGGCTCGGCCAGCATGATCGCCGAGAGCGGGCATGTGGTGGCGGCGATCGTGGCGGTGAACGCGGTCGGCAGCCCGCTGATCGGCGACGGGCCGCATTTCTGGGCGGCGCCGTACGAGATCGGCGGCGAGTTCGGTGGGCGCGGCTGGCCGGCGCGGGTGACACCGCTCGACCTGCTGGCCCGGCTGAAGGGGGCGCCGCCGCCGGCCACCGCGACCAGTATCGGCCTGGTCGCCACCGATGCCGCGCTGACCAAGGCGCAGGCAAGCCGGCTGGCGATCATGGCCAATGACGGGCTGGCGCGCGCGATCCTGCCGGCGCACGCGCCGATGGACGGCGACACGGTGTTCGCCGCCGCCACCGGCGAGGGCGCGCCGGTGGACGACCGCACGCTGACCCTGCTGGGCCACGCCGCGACGCTGGTGATGGCGCGGGCGATCGGGCGCGGCGTGTACGAGGCGACGGCGCTGCCCTGGGCCGGGGCGGAGCCTGGGTGGAAGCAGAAGTTCAAGTAGTTCTTTTTTGCAAAAAAGAACCAAAAAACCCGTTCGCCTTGCAACATTGGGGTGGTGGTGGAGCCGCACACTCCAATGGATAGAACGTCTTTTTGCTTCTTTTTGTTCACAAAAAGAAGTGCTTGCTTACCCCGGAAGCGGAATGAACTCACCATCGCCGGGCACCGCCGCGAACCGCCCCGCCTTCCAGTCCGCCTTGGCGGCATTGATGCGATCCTGCGACGAGGAGACGAAGTTCCACCAGACATGCCGCGGCCCGTCCATCGGTTCGCCGCCGAGCAGCAGCACGCGGCTGGGCTGGGTGGCGCGCAGCGTCACGGCGTCGGACGGGCGGAACACCAGCAGGCGGGGGGCGGCGAAGCGGTCTGGGCCGACGGCGATTTCGCCTTCCATCAGGTAGACGGCGCGCTCGGCGTGTTCAGTGGGCAGCGGCAGCGCGGCGCCGGCGGCCAGCTCGGCCTCGGCGTAGAACATCGAAGAGAAGGTCGGCACCGGCGAGGCCTGGCCGAACATGCTTCCGACGATCAGCCGCAGCGAGACGCCGCGATCGGTGACCGCGGGCAGCGCCTCGACGCCGTGATGCGAGAAGCCGGGCGCGGTCTCCTCATGCGCTTTCGGCAGCGCGATCCAGCTTTGGATGCCCTGGATGCGGTGCGGCGCGAGGCGGGTTTCGGCGGCGGTGCGCTCGGAATGGGCGATGCCGCGCCCGGCGGTCATCCAGTTGACCTCACCGGGGCGGATTTCCTGCAGCGAGCCGAGCGAGTCGCGATGCACGAAGCTGCCCTCGGTGAGATAGGTGAGGGTGGCCAGCCCGATATGCGGGTGCGGCCGCACGTCCAAGCCCTCGCCAGTGGCCATCAGCGCCGGGCCCATATGGTCGAGGAACACGAACGGGCCGACCATGCGCCGCTTGATGCTGGGCAGCGCGCGCCGCACCGAGAAGCCGCCGAGGTCCTTGCTGGAGGGCTCGACGACGAGATCGACGGCGCCGTCGGCGTCCGGGTCGGGGGTGGGGAGCCAGCTCATCGGGGCCTCCTGTGGTTCAAGCTGGTGCGAGCAACCCGTCATGCAGCGCCTGCCAGCTTGCCTGGTCCGGGGCGCAGATCAACCCGCCGCCGAGATGGGTGGGGCGGTAGGCGGAGCCGTCGAAGCGGGCGGAGTAGCCACCGGCCTCCTGGTGCAGCAGCACGCCGGGGGCGTGGTCCCACGGGTAGAGGCGGCCGTAGAGCAGGAAATGGCAGTGCCCGCCGGAGACCAGGCGGTATTCATGCGCGGCGCAGCGATACTGGAAGCTGGCGGCGAGCTTCGGCAGCGCCCGGTTGGTGCGGCTGCGGCTCGGCTCGGGCAGGAAGCGCCAGCTTACCGCGCCGGCCATCTCGGCCAGCGGCACCGCGGCGGCGACGCGCAGGTCGGTGTGGCGGCCGTCCGGGGCTTCGGTCCAGGCGCCCTCGCCGCGCACCGCCAGCGCCGTGTCGTCGCCCAGCGGGTCGTGGATGATGCCGGCCACCGTCTCGCCACGGCTGATCGCCGCCGCCATGCAGCCGAACAGCGGCAGGCCGGCGGCGAAGTTGGAGGTGCCGTCCACCGGGTCGACCACGAAGGCGAGATCGGCGTCGGCCAGCGTGGCGAGCAGGCCGGGGTCGGCGCTGGCAGCCTCCTCGCCGACCACCACGCAGCCGGGGAAGGCCAGGCGCAGGGCCGCGGTGATGTGGCGCTCGGCGGCCTCGTCAGCTTCGGTCACGATGTCGAGCGGGCCGGTTTTGGCGCGGATGTCAGCGACGTCGAGGCGGCGGAAGCGCGGCATAATCTCGGCGCGGCCGGCCTCGCGCAGGATGGTGGCGACGGTGCGGGCGTCGGCGGTGGAGAAGCGGGGCATGCAGTGGGGTCCGCGAGAGAGGGCGTTTCGGACGGTTGCGCGGCGAGCCGGGGCGCTCAGCCGATCGGGCCATCGGGTACGGCCGGGCCCAGGGCCTGCTCACGCTCAAAGCGGGCGCGGTCGGCGGCCAGCAGCCGGACGGTGACGTGGATATTGGCCTCGCTGTCGTCGCGGCTCACCACCTCGCCGTGCTGGTAGAGCCAGGCGAGGCGCTGACCGTCGGCGGGCGCGATGTCGTATTCGCTGAGCTGCATGCCCTCGGCGATGCGCGCGTCGATCGCCGCCTTCAGCGTGCCCAGCCCCTCGCCGCTGATCGCCGACACCGCGATGGTGTTATGCCGGGCCGGAACATTGGCGATGCCGCCCAGCAGGTCGGCCTTGTTCAGCACCTCGATGCTGCGGCGCTGCCATTCGGCGTCGAGCAGGCCGGAGGCGACCATGCTCTCCAGCACCTCGATCACGTCGGCGCGCTGGCTGGCGCTGTCCGGGTGGGCGGCGTCGCGGATATGCAGGATCACGTCGGCCTCGGCGACCTCCTCCAGCGTGGCGCGGAAGGCGGCGACCAGTTCGGTGGGCAACTCGCTGATGAAGCCCACCGTGTCGGACAGGATCACCTGCCGGCCAGACGGCAGCCGCAGACCGCGCATGGTGGGGTCGAGCGTGGCGAACAACTGGTCTTTCGCCATCACCGCGGCGCCGGTGAGGGTGTTGAACAGCGTCGATTTGCCGGCGTTGGTGTAACCGACCAGGGCCACGATCGGGTACGGCACCCGCTTGCGGGCGCTGCGGTGCAGGCCGCGGGTGCGGCGCACCTGCTCCAATTCCTTCTTCAGCCGCACGATGCGGTCGCTGATCAGCCTTCGGTCGGCCTCGATCTGGCTTTCGCCGGGGCCGCCGAGGAAGCCGAAGCCGCCGCGCTGGCGCTCCAGATGGGTCCAAGAGCGCACCAGGCGGGAGCGCTGGTATTCCAGATGCGCCAGTTCCACCTGCAACGCGCCTTCGCGGGTGGCGGCGCGCTCGCCGAAGATGTCCAGGATCAGCCCGGTGCGGTCGATCACCTTGCAGCCCCAGGCATTCTCCAGGTTGCGCTGCTGCACCGGCGAAAGCTGCGCGTCGAGCACCGCGACATCGACGCTGGCGGCCTTCAGTGCGGCGCCCTGCGCCTCCATCTGGCCGCTGCCGAGCAGCGTCGCCGGCCGGCGCGCGCGCAGCGGCAGGATCGCGGTATGCACGATCACCAGCCCGATCGACGCCGTGAGGCCGACCGCCTCGGCCAGCCGCGCCTCGGCGGCGCGCGACAGGTCGAGCCCGGGCGCGGCGCGCTCGGGCTTTTCCCATGGCAGGATGACCGCGGCGCGTACCGGCGTCGTGGTGCTGGTGGTCGGCGGGTGGCCGGCCTCGTTATTCTGCGACAGTTTGTGGCTCCCGTGCGCCCAAGGTCAGCGTGCTGGGGCTGGTCAGCGTGCCCGGGCTGGCCGGCGCGGCGGTGGCCTCGACCTTCGGGCCGTCGAACAGCTGGATCGGCGCGCCCGGCATCACGGTACTGATGGCGTGCTTGTAGACCAGCTGGGTGTGCCCGTTGCGGCGCAACAGCACCGAGAAGTTGTCGAACCAGGTGATGATGCCCTGGAGCTTGACGCCGTTGACGAGGAACACGGTCACCGGGGTCTTGTTCTTGCGCACATGGTTCAGGAATACATCCTGGACATTCTGCGATTTTTCAGTGGCCACGACGGTATCCTTTTTGATCTTGATGACTCGGCCTCACGAGTCCCAGCCTGCCGGCCACGAGGCGCGCCGGCAGCGGGACAGTCTGATCCGGGCAGGTAGTCGTGGCACGGCCACTCTGCAAGGGCAGTCTACCAATCGGTTCGTCAGATGCAAACACACGAAGCAGTGCGCCAGGGGCAATCGGGCGCCAGGCGTCAGACGATCGGCGGCTCAAGCGCGGGCCGCTGATCGGCCCGCGCCGCCGCAGAATGGCCATTCAGGCGGAGTGCGACCCGGATAGCACCGGCGCGGCAGCCTCGGGCCACCAGGTTTGCGCCGCCGGCATCGGCTGATGCGCACGAGCGGCCCGGGCCAGCGGCATGCCGGCCTTGACCACCGCCTCCACCCGGTTGCGGGGGCCCAGTTCACGATAGATCGCCGCCAGATGCGTCTTCACGGTAGGCACCGCGAGGCCGAGACGGCGAGCGATGTCCTTGGTTGAGCGCCCCTCGCCCAGCAGATGCAGCACATCGCGCTGCCGGCCGGTCAGCGCCGGGCCCACCGCGGCCGTCGGCTGCGGCCATCCCATCGCCGCGCCGGCGCGCATCCGGTAGCCGGGCGGCATGGCGCGGGAGGGAGCCGGCAGCGGGGCCGCGTCATAGTCGGCGGCGTCCAGGCCCCGTTGCAGCGCGCCGAGCATCGCCTGGCTGCCGCCGGCGCCCCCGAGCGGCAGCACATTCACCCGCGGATAGCAGGCGCGCAGCATGGCCGCATCGAAATCGCGTCCGTAGCCGGTGAACTGGGTGTCCACCACCATGGTGTCGCAGCAGCCGGATTCGAGCGCTTCGTGCATATCGGCCACGTCGTTGGCCAGCACCACATGGCAGCCAGGGTGGCAAACCCGCAGCAGGACCAGGACGGCCGAACGAAGCGCCGCATTGTGCGTGGCGACCAGTGCATACATGCTAGACGTCCTCTCGTTTTGTCGCAGACATCAACTCGGGGAACCGATTTTCCCTCTTAATACGGCATTGGAGATACTGAGATAATCCGACCGCACGGGCTCATCATTGATCCTGCGCAACCGGACGAAGAAATAGTCGCCAAATGTGAACTCGCGGATTTGTTCCCGTTTTGTAAGTATCAGGCTCGTATAAGGCGAAGGGTGACGTAAACACACAACCTCTGGCAGGCTCATCGGGTGCGCCTCGGCGTCCATTCCATCCACGGATGGGCGCGCGAGCGGTGCACCAGGCTGCGCTCAACAGTGTGCCTGCGGCGCTTATACCGCAGTGCAGCATAAAATGTCCAACATGCGGTCGCATGGCAGCTCCGCGCGCGGCGGGCCGGGGGATGGCAATCGACAACCGCGCCGGGTTGGCCGTAAATCAACGCCAAATGCCGCGAAAAGGACCGGAAATGATCGCCTCCACCCTCGATTCCCGCGTGTTTCGCGACATTTTCAGCGCCGAGCCGATGCGCCGCGTGTTCAGCGACGAGATGCGGGTGGAATACTATCTGCGCATCGAAGCGGCGCTGGCCCAGGTGCAGGCGCGACTCGGCATCATCCCCAACGAGGCGGCGCGCGAGATCGTGGCGCAGTGCCAAAACGCCGCCGGTTTCGACCTGGAACTGCTGAAAGCGCAGACCGAGAAGATCGGCTATCCGGTGCTGCCGGTGGTGCAGCAGATCGTCGCCCGCTGCCGCGACGGGCTCGGCGAATGGTGCCACTGGGGCGCCACCACGCAGGACATCACCGACACCGCGGCCATCCTGGCGATCCGCGACGCGCTGGCGCTGGTGGAGGCCGATCTGCGCTCGATCGCCGATTCGCTGGCCGGGCTGGCGGCGAAATACCGCGACACCCCGATGGCCGGGCGCAGCAATCTGCAACAGGCCACCCCGATCACCTTCGGCTATAAATGCGCGGTGCTGCTGGCCGGCTTCCAGCGGCATTTGCAGCGCCTCGCCGAGTTGCGCCCGCGCGTGCTGGTGGGCGAGTTCGGCGGCGCCACCGGCACGCTGGCCAGCCTCGGCAGCCAGGGCCTGGCGGTGCAGCAGGCGCTGATGCAGGAACTCGGGCTCGGCCAGCCGGAGATCGCCTGGCACACCATGCGCGACCGCATCGCCGAGGTCGGCTGCTTCCTCGGCCTGGTCACCGGCACGCTGGGCAAGATCAGCATGGACGTGAAGCTGATGATGCAGACCGAGGTGGAGGAGGTGTTCGAGCCGTTCCACGAGGGCCGCGGCTCGTCCTCGACCATGCCGCAGAAGCGCAATCCGATCTCGTCGGCCTATATCCAGGCCTGCGTCAGCCTGGTGCGGCAGAACGTGGCAGCCCTGCTGGAGGCGATGGTGGAGGACCATGAGCGGGCCACCGGCACCTGGCAGATCGAATGGATCGCGCTGCCGGAGATCTTCCTGCTGTCCTCCGGCGCGCTGAAGCAGGCACGCTTCCTGGTCGGCGGCCTGCAGGTCGACCCGGTGCGGATGCGCGCCAACCTGGACCTGACCCGCGGCCTCACCCAGTCCGAGGCGGTGATGATGGGGCTCGGCCCGGTGCTCGGCCGGCAGCGCGCGCATGATCTGGTCTACGACATCTGCCGCGCGGTGATCGCCGGGCAAGGCAGCTTCCTCGACCTGCTGGCCGAGCACCCGGAGATCAAGCCGCATATGGGCCGCGCGCAACTGGCCGGCTTCCTCGATCCGGCCAATTACGTCGGCCTGTCCGGCGAGATGGTCGATCGAGTGCTGGCGATCGGATACTGAGCCATGGACATTGAACACCTGAAAGGCTGGATCGGCCGGCAG
>DATJEA010000209.1:0-5649 GCA_035497095.1 Acetobacteraceae bacterium
ACGCCGCGGTTCCCGGCCGAACCGGGTCGGCCATCACCAGATGCCCGGCAAGCCGATCGTCGACCGCCACCGCGACCAGCGCCGAACCGGCATCGCCGGCGGCATGCGCCACGTGCGGCGCGCCGATCCGCGCCATCACGAAATCCATGCCGCCGACCACCACCGCGCGGCCATCCACCGTTCCGGCAAGCCCCTCGCCGGGCACCTCCTCGACGGCGAGCGGCACCGGCAGCACCGCGCCGCGCTCCTGCGCCTCGGTCACGATGGCCTGGGCCATCGGGTGTTTCGAGGCCTGGTCCAGCGCCGCGGCGAAATACAGCACCTCCCGCTCCAACAGCGCGCCGTGGCGGTCGATCGCCACGATCCGCGGCCGCCCGTCGGTCAGCGTGCCGGTCTTGTCGAGGATCAGCGTGCGGATGCGCGCCATCGCTTCCAGCGCCTTGGCGCCCTTGATCAGCACGCCGAACTGCGCCGCGCGCGACAGCCCGGCCACCAGGGCGACCGGCACCGCCAGGATCAGCGGGCAGGGCGTGGCGACCACCAGCACCGCCACCGCGCGGATCGGATCGCCGCTGAACCACCAGGCCGCGCCGGCCAGCACCACCGTGACCAGCAGAAACAGCAGCGAATAGCGGTCCGCCAGCCGGGCCATCGGCGCCCTGGAGCGCTGCGCCTCCCCCACCAGCCGGACGATCCCGGCATAGGTGCTGTCCGCCGCGCGGCGGGCGGCGCGCAGGTCGAACGCCTCCCCGGCATTGGTCGAGCCGCTCATCACCTCCTGCCCGCGCGCCAGGCCGACCGGCATCGCCTCGCCGGTCAGCGCCGACTGATCGACCGTCGCGCGCTCGCTCTCGACGGCGCCGTCCACCGGCGCCACCTCGCCCTTGCGGATCAGCAGCAGGTCACCGGGCGCGACCTCGTCCAGCGCCACCTCGTCGAGCGCGCCATCGCGATGCCGGGTCGCGGTGCGCGGCACCCGGGCGAGCAGATCGGTCATCTCGCGCCGCGCCCGGCGTTCGGCGAAGCTTTCGAGAAAGCTGCCGCCGGAATACATCAGCGCCACCACCGCCGCGGCCAGCGTCTCGCCGACCAGCAGCGCCGCCGACATCGACAGCGCCGCGACGATGTCGAGCCCGACTTCGCCCCTTCGCAGGCTCCGGACAATCTCCACGATCAGCGCGGCCAGCGCGGGCAGCACGCCGGCGGCCCAGGCCGTTGTCGCCAACTCCGGCAACCCGGCGATCCGCAGCCCCAACCCCACCACCAGGCCAAGCAGCGCCACGCCCAGCAGAGCAATGTCGATGCGGGCGTAAGGTCCTGCGCTCATAGGCGGTGCTGCTCCGAAATCGCGCGGCATAGCCGTGTCAGGCCGGGATTATCTCACCGGCGCCAATTGAGCCGCCGCCCTGGATTGTCGGGCCCAGCCTACCTGAAGGCGCAGCCGGACGGCAGGCCAAGCAGCTTGAAGATCCTGGCGGCCGGGCAGAACCCAGTGAAGCCGGCCTGCAACAGGTTCGCGCCGACGAAGGCCGGCAGCAGCAGCCAGTACGGACTGACCCACCAGCCCAGCGCCACGCCGAGCAGCACCATCGCGCCGGCGAGGGACATCACAGCATTGTCGATGGTCATGATACACTCCGATTGTTATGCCACATAACTAGCTGGCGCGGTTCTGCCGCGCCCAGCTGGCAATTTGTGTCGCCGCCATCACACCGGCGGTCTGCGCCGCCAGTTTGCCGCCCTTGAACAGCAGCAGGGCGGGAATGCCGCGCACCCCGTAGCGGGCCGAAATTTCCGGATTTTCGTCCGAATTAAGCTTCAACAGCCGCATTTCCGGCTCCAGAATCGCGGCCGCGCCGGCGAAATTCGGCGCCATAGTCCGGCACGGCCCGCACCAGGGCGCCCACACATCGACCAATACCGCGATGTCGTCGGACCGCAGATGCCGCTCGAACCCGGCCGCATCCACCGCCACCGGCTTGCCGTCGAACAGCCTCGCCTTGCAGCCGCCGCACACCGCCTGCAGCGCCGGACGCTCGGCCGGAACGCGGTTGACGGCGCCGCAATGCGGGCAGACCACATGTGCCATGTCGGTCACTCCACCTTGGTTTCCTTGAGTTTTTCGAGATTGAGCTGGCGCATCAGGAAGCGCTCGTAGAATGGCTCGCTTTCGCCGCTGCGGATCTTGCGCAGGAAGTATTTCTCGAACCCGACCTTGGCCAGATGCACCCAGACGCCCTTGGACGCCCAGTTGACGTTGCGCGGCGGGATTTGCGGCTGGGCGACGAAGGCGACGCCGCTGTCGCCAAAATCGGCCAGGCACACGGCATTCCAGGTGGCCTGCGCGCGCGGCCGCTCGCCACGCAATAAAGCGCCGATATTCAATGCGGTAGCGGTCACCATCGACTCGATCATGAACCCGGTCTTGGGGACGCCGACCGGCACCGGAGTGGGGCCGGTGGGCGGAATGGCGACGCAGACGCCGATGGCGAAAATCTCCGGATAGCTCGGGTTGCGCTGGTGCTGGTCGATCAGCACGAAGCCCCTGGGATTGGTCAGCTTCTCCACCCCCAGCACCGCCGGCACGCCGCGGAAAGCGGGCAGCATCATCGAGTAGGCGAACGGCAGTTCGTGGGTCTTCTTCGGGCTGCCGTCCTCGTTCACTTCCTCGACCGTCATCACATGGCCGGCGACGCCCTTCACCTTGGCGTTGGTGATCCACTTGATGTGCCGGGCGCGGAATTCGCTTTCCATCAGCCCCTTGGTGTCGCCGACACCGTCCAGACCGAGATGGCCGATATAGGGCTCGGGGGTCACGTAGGTCATCGGCACCCGATCGCGGATCTTGCGCTTGCGCAGTTCGGTTTCGATGATGAAGGCGAATTCGTAGGCCGGGCCGAAGCAGGAGGCACCCTGCACCGCGCCGATCACGATCGGGCCGGGATTGGCGCAGAACGCTTCGAACGCGGTGTGTGCGGCCTCGGCGTGCGCCACATGGCAGACCGACTGCGTCTCGCCGCCCTGATGCACGCTGGGCGGGCCGAGGCCGGGGATCTCGTCGAAGGCGAGATCGGGGCCGGTGGCGATGACCAGATAGTCATAGGGTACACTCTGCCCATCGGTCAGTTCCACGCGCCTGTCGGCCGGATGCACCCGCGCCGCGCCCTGGGTGAGGAAGCGGGCGCCCTTTTTCTTCAGCACTGGCACCAGGTCGATCTCGATATCGGCGCGCTGCCGCCAGCCGACCGCGACCCAGGGGTTGGATGGCACGAAATGATAGATCGGGCCCTGGCCAATCACCGTCAGCCGGTCCTCCGGCCGCAATTGATCCGCCAGTTCGTAGGCCATCAGGGTTCCGCCCAGGCCGGCGCCAAGGACAACAACTTCCGCCATGACTTTCTCCGCTGCGTTGCGCTCGGTTCAGCATGTGTTGACAATATATGCATAATTGCGTATTTACGCAAGTATGGAAATGAAATTAAATAAGATGACTGCCGCGGCGGGGCGGGCCAGCGAATTCCTCAAGATGCTGGGGCATCCGCATCGGCTGCTGATCCTGTGCCAGTTGCTCGATGGCGAGCGCTCGGTGGGCGAACTGGCCGGGTTGCTCGGGGTGCGCGAGTCCACCGCGTCGCAGCATCTGGCGCTGCTGCGTCGGGATGGCCTGGTGGCCGGGCGGCGCGATGGCCAGACGATCTGGTACTCGATCACCAGCCAGCCGGCGCGGCGGGTGCTGGAGACCGTCTACGAATTCTTCTGTGCCCGCGGGGATGAAGCGCCACGCACCGGCGAGCTTTCCGCGACCGACAAGGGATAATCGCATGCGCTCCCATGTGCTGTTGACGGTGCTGCTGCTGTGCATCGCGGCTGCGGCGCACGCCGCCGACGGCTTCACCGTGCACCGCGCCATGGTGGCCGACGAGAAGGCGGTGTTCGCCACTGTGGAAAGCCTCAACGTGGTGCCGGCGCGGGCCCGGCTCGGCGGCACGGTGGCCGAGTTGATGGTGAAGGATGGCGACGCGGTGAGCGCCGGCCAGGTGATCGCCGAGGTGGCCGACCAGAAGCTGCTGCTGCAACGCGCCGCGATCGACGCGCAGATCGGCGGGTTGCAGTCGCAACTGGCGCAGGCGCAGAGCGACGTTGCCCGCGCCGAGACGCTGTTTCGCCAGGGCGCCGGGCCGCGCACCACGCTGGACCAGGCGCGCACCGCGCTGGACGTGGCCAATTCGCAGTTGCGGGCACGCATTTCCGAACGCCAGGTGATCGGCCAGCAGATGCAGGAGGGCCAGGTGCTGGCGCCGACCGCCGGGCGGGTGCTGGCGGTGCCGGTGACCAAGGGCACCGTGGTGCTGAACGGCGAGGCGATCGCCAGCATCGCCGAGGAGAATTACGTGCTGCGGCTGCGCGTGCCGGAGCGGCATGCCGCCTTCATGCACATCGGCGACCCGGTGCGGCTGGACGGGCCGGCGCTTCAGGGTGTGTTGACCGGTGCCGAGGGGCGCGTGCCGCAGTTCGGCCGGATCAGCCTGGTGTATCCGCAGATCGAGGCCGGGCGGGTGGTGGCCGATGCGGTGGTGGCGGGTCTCGGCAGTTATTTCGTCGGCGAGCGGATCAGGGTGTGGATCGCCGCCGGGCATCGCGAGGCGATGGTGATCCCGCAGGCGTTCATCCGCACCCGCTACGGCCTGGACTATGTGCTGGTGCAGGGCAAAGCCGCCACCGTGGAGGTGCCGGTGCAGCGCGGGCGGGAGCGGCCGACGCCGGCCATGCCGGATGGCATCGAGATCCTCTCCGGCCTGCATGACGATGACGTGCTGGTGCGGCCGGCCGATGGCGCCGGGCCATGAAGCGCGGCATTTCCGGCTGGCTGGCGCATGGCAGCATCCGCTCGCCGCTGACGCCGCTGTTCCTGCTGGCGGCGATCACCGCCGGGCTGATCGCGCTGGCGGTGATCCCGCGCGAGGAGGAGCCGCAGATCAGCGTGCCGATGGTCGACATCATGGTTTCCGCCAACGGCCTGAAGGCGCCCGATGCGGTGGAATTGGTGACCAAGCCGCTGGAGACGATCGTCAAGGCGATCAAGGGCGTCGAGCACGTCTACAGCCAGACCCAGGATGACCAGGTGATGGTGACGGCGCGGTTCGACGTCGGCACCGACGAGGACACCGCGGTGTTGCGGGTGGATGAGAAGATCCGCGCCAACATGGACCGCATCCCGACCGGGATCAGCCCGCCGCTGATCGTCGGGCGCGGCATCAACGATGTCGCCACCGTGGTGCTGACCTTGTCGCCGAAACCGGCCGCCGCCGCGCGCTGGAACGATAAGGACCTGTATCAGCTTGCGGTGAAGGTGCAGGCGGAGTTGGCCAAGGTGGCCAATATCGGCACCAGCTATATCGCCGGCACCAGCCCCGAGGATATCCGGGTGGAGCCGGACCCGGAGAAGCTCTCGCTGTTCGGGGTGACCTTGCAGCAGTTGATCGCCAAGGTACGCGACGCCAACCGCAGCTTTATCGCCGGAGCGGTGCGCGACAATGGCCGCGAGATGACGGTGGCGGCCGGGCAGACCTTGCGCGGTATTCCCGATATCGGCCTGCTGCTGATCACCACCCGCGACGGAAGGCCGGTCTATGTGCAGGACGTCGCCCG
>DATJEA010000210.1:0-1804 GCA_035497095.1 Acetobacteraceae bacterium
ATCCGCAGCGTGATGTCGCAGTACCCGGGGATCGACCCGCACCAGATCGGCGACGTCATCATCGGCTGCGCCATGCCCGAGGCCGAGCAAGGCATGAACGTGGCGCGCATCGGCCTGCTGCTGGCCGGCCTGCCCGACACCGTGCCCGGCGTCACCGTCAACCGTTTCTGCTCGTCCGGCCTGCAATCGGTGGCGATGGCGGCCGACCGCATCCGCCTGGGCCTGGACGACCTGATGCTCGCCGGCGGTACCGAGAGCATGAGCATGGTGCCGATGATGGGCCACAAGGTCGCCATGAACCCGGCGATCTTCCAGGACGAGAACATCGGCATCGCCTACGGCATGGGCATCACCGCCGAAAACGTGGCCAAGCAGTGGAAGGTCAGCCGCGAACAGCAGGACGCGTTCTCGGTGGAAAGCCACCGCCGCGCCCTGGCCGCCCAGGCCGCCGGCGAGTTCAACGACGAGATCAGCCCGTTCGCGCTGGACGACCACTATCCGAATCTCGCCACCCGCCAGATCGTCACCGACAGCCGCAGCATCAGCGCCGACGAAGGCCCGCGCGCCGGCACCACGCTGGAAGTGCTGGCCAAGCTGAAGACCGTGTTCCGCAACGGCCAGTTCGGCGGCACCGTCACCGCCGGCAACTCCAGCCAGATGTCCGACGGCGCCGGCGCGGTGCTGCTGGCCAGCGAAAAGGCCATCAAGGAATACAACCTGCAGCCGCTGGCCCGCTTCGTCGGTTTCTCCGTCGCCGGCGTACCGCCCGAGGTGATGGGCATCGGCCCGAAGGAAGCGATCCCCAAGGCGCTCAAGCAGACCGGCATCCACCAGGACCAGCTCGACTGGATCGAGCTCAACGAAGCGTTCGCCGCCCAGGCACTCGCCGTGATGGGCGACCTCAAGCTCGACCCGAGCAAGGTCAACCCGCTCGGCGGCGCCATCGCGTTGGGCCACCCGCTCGGCGCCACCGGCGCCGTGCGCATCGCGACGCTGGTGCACGGCATGCGTCGGCGCAAGCAGAAGTACGGCATGGTGACCATGTGCATCGGCACCGGCATGGGCGCGGCGGGGATTTTCGAAGCGCTCTGAAGCTCGTCAGTCCGGCGAAGACCGGCATCGCTTTTGACGACGAGGCAGGTCACGCCGGCCTCCGGCGACTTCCCTGGAACAGACAACGGCGCCGTAGCGATACGGCGCCGTTTCCATTTGCATCGAGGCAGAGACACACGGGTTCGGGATGCGCAGGATGCTCAGCCCTGCTTCCCCGGCGACGCTTTGACCGGCCACGGCGCGGCGCGCCAGCAGGCGTTGTAGAAATCCTTGATGGCGTGCCGGGCGGGATAAAGCATGAAGGTGGCGCCGTAGCGGAAGGCGCTGCGCCGGCCGCCGACCCAGGCGCCGATGGAGGTCGACGAAAGCAGCCTGCCCAGCTCGGAGGGCGGATAGAGCCGGGTTATCACCACGGCTCCATCGACGACGCGGGCCGCACCACGCGGCTCGACCAGCACTTCCTGGCGGTTGATCTCGAAATACGATCGCGTTTCGTGCGCCACGATCTGCCGGGCACGGGTTGCGCCCACCAGATCGTGCGCGGTGAGCGTCAGGCTGCCCGGCTTGCATTGCAGGACGAGCCGATGGCTGCCGTCGCGATCATCCTGATGCAGTTCCAGGAACGGCGCCGGTGGCAGCAGCCAGCTTTTCGTCTTGAGCGGGAGTCGGCCATTGTTGGCCAGGCCCGCGACGGTCATCTGATCCGCAGTCAGCCAGGTCGGCGTCTCGGTCGATGATGGCTGCGTCGGCG
>DATJEA010000211.1:0-2125 GCA_035497095.1 Acetobacteraceae bacterium
CCCGCCGACAAGCGCGACTGGATCGTCGCCGCAGCCGACGACATCTTGCGCGGCACGCTCGATGGCGAGTTCCCGCTCGTGGTCTGGCAGACCGGCAGCGGCACGCAGACCAACATGAACGCCAACGAGGTGATCGCCAACCGCGCCAATGTCGCGCTCGGCAAGCCGCTCGGCGCGCGCAGCCCGGTGCATCCGAACGATCACGTCAATCGCGGCCAGTCCTCCAACGACAGCTTCCCGACCATGATGCACATCGCCGCCGTCGAGGCGGTGCATGCGCTGGTGCTGCCCGCACTCCGCCACCTGCACGCCAGTCTCGATCGGCGCGCCCAGCAATGGGCGCGCCTGGTCAAGATCGGCCGCACCCATATGATGGACGCGACGCCGGTCACCCTCGGCCAGGAATTCGCCGCCTGGGCGCGGCAGGTGGAGCTCGGCATCGCCCGGCTGCAAAATGTGCTGCCGCATCTGCTGATGGTGCCGCAGGGCGGCACGGCGGTCGGCACCGGGCTGAACAGCCACCCCGAGTTCGGCCGCGCGTTCTGCGAGCAACTCGCCGCCCTCACCGGCCTGGAATTCACCTCGGCGACCAACAAGTTCGAGGGCATGGGCGCGCATGATGTGTTCGTCGAACTCTCCGGCGTGCTGAACACCATTGCGGTATCGCTGAACAAGCTCGGCAACGACATCCGGCTGCTCGGCTCCGGCCCGCGCTCCGGCCTCGCCGAACTGATTGTGCCGAGCGACGGCCTGTCGTCCTCGATCATGCCGGGCAAGACCAACCCGACCCAGTGCGAGGCGATGACCATGGTCTGCGCCCAGGTGATGGGCAACCATGTGGCGATCACCATCGGCGCGGCGCAGAGCTTCCTGGAGCTCAACGTGTTCAAGCCGCTGATCATCCAGAACACGCTGCAATCCTGCCGCCTGCTGGCCGACGCCGCGGAGAGTTTCGCCGCCAACATGGTCGACAAGCTGGAGCCGAACCGCGCCCATATCGCCGACAACGTCGCGAAATCGCTGATGCTGGTCACCGCGCTGAACCTGCATATCGGCTACGACAAGGCGGTGGCGATCGCCAAGCTGGCGCTGGTCGACAACATCACGCTGAAGGAAGCGGCGGTGCAACTCGGCCATCTCAGCGCTGCGGAATTCGACCAGTGGGTGCGCCCGGAGGATATGGTCGGCCCGCACGCCGGCGGCTAACCAATGGCCGGTCTGGTCAAACGCAGCTTCAGCCTGGCCGGCCACCGCACCAGCGTGGCGCTGGAAGCCGAGTTCTGGGCAGTGCTGATCGCCATCGCCGAGCCGCGCCCGCTCTCCGCCCTGGTCGCCGAACTGGACGCCGCCCGCGCCCCCGGCCAGCCGCTCGCCTCGACGCTGCGGCTGCATGCGCTGCGGCACCGGCCGGGCTCCACCGACTGACCGGCGGGTAGGCCGTCAGCCCAGCCGGACGATCAGCGCACTGTGATCCGTCCAGCCATGCTGGCGCGGGTGATGGTCATAGCCGCAGACCGGGCGGCCCCATTCGACGAAGGCGGTATTGGCCAGCGCATGGTCGATGCGAAAGCCGTTGCCGCGATGCGATAGCCACGACCACTCGCGAGCCTCGGCGCCATGCGTGCGCCGCCACAGGTCATGTGGCAGGCAGCGGATTACGAGATCATCAAACGCCTCCGGACAGGCGTACGGCCCGGCCGCCTCGCTGCGGTCGGCCACTTGGTTGCCGGTGTTGAGGTCGCCCAGCAGCAGGAATGGCCGCCCCGCATGCGCGATGGCGAGCTCGGCGCATCGGGCGAAGAACGGCGCCTTGGCCTGCAACTGCGGAAAATAGCAGGCCAGCAGATTGAAGTCGGCAAACCGCGCGAGCGCCAGAACCCCAGGGCAGTCGCCCTCCGGCGTCACGCTGCTGGCGGTGAAGGCATCGCGCGAGGCGATGAACACGCCGTTCGCGGTGCCGCCATCGGTGACCGCGGCATGCTGCATGCCGCGCGCCGCCGCCCAGGCAGCGAACGTCTGGCCAGATGGAGTATCGCGCCATTCCGTCAGCACCACGGTGTCGGCGTCATGCCCGTCCAGATAGCCGAGCAGCGCCGCCACCCGCTTGCCGCCGCCGGCGCGAATA
>DATJEA010000212.1:0-3870 GCA_035497095.1 Acetobacteraceae bacterium
CGCCGGCCCGCAGCTCCCGATGATAGGTGTATTCCTGCTCGGCATGCAGGCCGCCGCTGGACGACGCCTTGCCGGTAACGCCGCTCGCGGTCTTGCCGGAGCCGAACCACGGCTTGCCGGGCTGCGGGCGCAGGTAATAGGTGGGGTCGAACTGGGCGGAGGCCTGCACGAAGGTTGGCGGCGCGATCACGCCCCCGGTCTCGCCCGCCTTGGCCACCGCCGCGTCGTGGTAGACCGGGTTGGTATCGCCGATGGCGCGCGCGAACATCATGATGTGCGTTGCCTCGACCGGCATGGTGATGTTGGCCAAATGAACCTCCGGTACTGGTTTGTAGCGCCGCCAGCTTAGTCACCCGCCGGACAAAGGCAAAGCCGCTTGCAGTGCCGCGGCAGCGGCGGGAGGATGGGCCATGAGCATCGCCCTGCCCGGCTCCGGCCCCACCTCTCGCCATTTCTTCTCGCAACGCCTGCGGCTGCACTACGTGGACTGGGGTAACCCCGAAGCGCCGCCGCTGATCCTGCTGCATGGCGGGCAGGACCATTGCCGCAACTGGGACTGGGTGGCCGGCGCTCTCCGCCGCGATTGGCACATCATCTGCCCCGACCTGCGCGGCCACGGCGACAGCGCCTGGTCGACCGACGGCAACTACACCATGGGCGGCTATGTCAGCGACCTGGCGCAACTGGTGCAGCAGCAGAAGCTGGCGCCGGTGAGCATCGTGGCGCACTCGCTCGGCGGCAACATCGCGCTGCGCTACACCGGCATCTACCCGGACAGCGTGCGCCGCCTGGTCGCCATCGAGGGCCTCGGCCCCTCGCCGCGCGTGCTGGCCGAGCGCGCCAGCAAGACCATGGCGCAACGCATGGCCGAATGGATCGCCGCCCGCCACGCGCTGGCCGGCCGCCTGCCCCGCCGCTACGCCAGCATCGAGGACGCCTTCGCCCGCATGCAGGAGCAGAACAAGCACCTGTCGCCCGAACAGGCCCGCCACCTGACCCATCACGGCGTCAACCAGAACGAGGACGGCAGCTATAGCTGGAAGTTCGACAACTACGTGCGCGGCTGGCCCCCCACCGACATGACCCAGGCCGACCTGGAGTCACTCTGGGCGGCGATCACCTGCCCGACGCTGCTGGTCTACGGCCGCGAAAGCTGGGCCTCCAACCCCGAGGAGGACGGCCGCATCGCGCATTTCCACACCGCCCGCGTCGCCAGCTTCGAGCGTGCCGGGCATTGGGTGCACCACGATCGGCTGGAGGGGTTTCTCGCCGAGGTTACGGGGTTTCTGGCATAGCAAGGAAGCAGCGCTTTTTTAAAAAAAAGCGCGCAAGAAACTTCGTCCATTGATGCATCGGCGCGGGTGCATCAATGGATGAAGTTTTTTTGCTTCTTTGTTTTCAAACAAAGAAGACTTCCTTCCTAACTCCCCACCTTCAACGTCGAAACCAGCCCCCGCAAACACGCCAGCACCGAAAGCGGCGTCAGCTTGCCGGTGCGCGGGTTGGCTTCGGTCGGCACGCCTTCGATGGTCATGGTGAGGCGCGCCGCCGCCGCCTCCACCCGGATGGTGTGGGTGTTGCGGGTGAGGCCCGGATCGGCCCAGATCTGCACCGTGGTGCGCTGCGGCCCGATGCCGGCCAGCGCCAGCGCGGCGGCCACATTCACATTGGCCGGGAACCCCGCTGCCGCGTCGAACGCGTTGCCCTCGAACACCAGGGTCGGCGTGGTGATCGCCAGCACGTCGATGCCGTGCGCCTCCAGATATGGCGCGCCGGCCAGTCCGCGCGGCGGCTTGCGGCTTTCGATGGTGACGCTGGCCACCTCGCCCTCGGCGCAGGCGCGCACCGCGTCCAGCCCCAGCAATGCCCCGGTCGGCACCACGATGCGCGCGCCGGTCGCCTTGGCCTGCTCCACCAGATGCATCCGCGGCAGCAGCGCGCCGACCGAACTGGGCACCAAAATCCGCCCGGCCGCGATCGCCGGCGTCGCGATCTGCTCGAACACCGCGGCCGGCGCCGCCTCCACCACGATATCGGCCCGCGCCAATTCGCCGAGGTCCACCACCTCCGGCACGCCCGCGAATCCGGCGACGTTGCTCCGCGCCCGCGCCTGGTCGCGCGCCGAGACGGCGATCAGCCGCAGCCCCGCCACCCCACGATCCAGCGCCCGCGCCAGGTCGAGCCCGATCGCCCCGAGGCCGCCAATGGCAACGGTGAGGGTCATGCGGGCCATCCATCATGCAAGGAGAAACTGGGGCGAACGACGGGTCTCGAACCCGTGACATCCAAGACCACAACCTGGCGCTCTACCAACTGAGCTACGTCCGCCATCGAGGGAAGCCCCCGGTCCAGTGCGGCGCGTTTAGGCCGAACCGGCGGCACTCGTCAACGCCTCTCGTTCGCCCTGCTGCGTTGCATCAGCGAAAAGCCGCCCCAGCCGGGCCACCGCCTCGCGCAGCACCGCCGGGCGCTTGCAGAACGCGAATCGGGCGAAATGGTCCGGCCCGCCGCCGTCATAGAACGCGGTCACCGGAATCGCCGTCACCTTGGCATGCTCGGTGATATAGCGGCAGAATGCCACGTCATCGCCATTGAACCCCAGTGGCCGGAAATCCGCGGTGATGAAATAGCTGCCCTGGGTCGGGATCACCGAGAACCCGACCCGGCTCAGCCCGTCGGCCATGATGTCGCGCTGCGCCTGCAAATCCCCGGCCAGCTTGGCGAAATAGGCGTCGTCCTTGCCCAGCCCCAGCGCCACCGCCCGTTGCAGATTGGGCGGCGTGGTGAAGATGAGGTTCTGATGCGCCTTCACCACCACGCTGGCCAGCCTGGCGCAGGCGGTGATGTAGCCCACCTTCCAGCCGGTCAACGAGAAGGTCTTGCCGGCGCTGCCGATGCGCAGGCAGCGCTCGCGCATCCCCGGCAGCGTCATCAGCGGGATATGCTTCAGCCCGTCGAACACCAGGTGCTCGTACACCTCGTCGCAGATCGCATAGGCGTCGTGCTTTTGCAGCAGTTCGGCGATGAACCCCAGTTCCTCGGCGCTGAACACCTTGCTCGCCGGGTTCATCGGCGTGTTGAACAGGATCGCCTTGGTCTTCGGCCCGAACGCGGCGGCCAGTGCGGCGCG
Source organism: Acetobacteraceae bacterium (assembly GCA_035497095.1). Classification (GTDB taxonomy): domain Bacteria; phylum Pseudomonadota; class Alphaproteobacteria; order Acetobacterales; family Acetobacteraceae; genus 70-18. The sequence goes on from DATJEA010000212.1 coordinate 3,131, forward strand.
CGGCAACTCCCAGTGCGGCGGCTCCAGCCGCACCAGCTTCGCCACGCCGCCCAGCATGCGCACCATCGGCAGATAGGTGTCGTACAGCGGCTCGATCAGCACCACCTCGTCGCCGGGGTCGATCAGCCCCATCAGGCAGGCCGCCAGCGCCTCGGTGGCGCCAGACGTCACCAGCACCTCGGTCGCCGGATCGACCTCCAGCCCGTAGAACCGCCGATTGGTCGCCGCCACCGCCGCGCGCAGTTCCGGCACGCCGTTCATCGGCGGATACTGGTTGCGCCCGTCCATCAGTGCCGCCGCGGCCGCCTGCAACACGTCCTCCGGCCCGTCAGTGTCCGGAAACCCCTGCCCGAGATTGATCGAGCCATGCTGCGCCGCCAGCACCGACATCACCGTGAAAATCGTGGTGCCGGCAGCCGAGAGCTGCGTGTTCAGCGTCTTCACGTCGCGGATTCCTCCAGTAAAGCAGGCGCGAGTATGGGTCCGAAGAGCGAATGGTTCAACCTGCGAGCATGCGCCTCAGAAACAGGCGATCTGCCCAAAAAACCGGCAGACACCCGCGCGCCCCACCCAGCCATGCCGCGCCCGCGCCCGGTTTCCCATTGCATTCTCGGCTGGCACGCCGCATGCAACCCTCCTGCCCGCCCCCGGCCGCGGGATGCGCGGTGCTGAGGAAACAAGGAGGCGTCCGGGTGCTCGGGCGCGCGTAGACCGATGAAGAAGATCGAAGCCATCATCAA
>DATJEA010000213.1:0-2252 GCA_035497095.1 Acetobacteraceae bacterium
GGCCGCCGCAGGCGCCGCGGCCGGAGCGTGGCTCGGCGCCGGCGCGGGCGCGGGTGCCGCCGCAGGCTTGGCCGCCGGCGCCGCCGCGGCGGTCTCGCCCTCGGCGCCCAGCACCGCGATCGGCGCGTTCACCGCCACCCCCTCGGCGCCTTCCGGCACCAGGATCTGCAGCAGCGTGCCCTCATCCACCGCCTCCACTTCCATCGTCGCCTTGTCGGTCTCGATCTCGGCGATCACGTCGCCGGCGCGCACCTCGTCGCCGACCGCCTTCAGCCAGCGGGCCAGCTTGCCCTCGGTCATCGTCGGGCTCAGCGCCGGCATCAGCACCTGGGTCGCCATCGGCTCAGCCCTCCAGCAATACGTCGGTGAGCAGCTCGGCCGGGTCCGGCTCGGGGCTCGCCTCGGCGAACTCCACCGCGTCCTGCACGATCCGCTTCACCTCGTCGTCGATTTTCTTCAGCGCCGCCTCGCCGACCCCCAGCACTTCCAGTCTGTGCCTGGCACCCTCGATCGGGTCGTGCTCGGTGCGCATCTTCTGCACCTCCTCGCGGGTGCGGTAGCGGGCCGGGTCGGACATCGAGTGGCCGCGATAGCGGTAGGTCATCACCTCCAGCAGATACGGCCCGTTGCCGGCCCGGCAATGCGCCACCGCCACCGCCGCCGCCGCATGCACCGCCTCCACGTCCATGCCGTCCACCTGCACGCCAGGAATGCCCCACGGCGCGCCATTCTGCGACAGGTTGCGCGACGCCGATGCCCGGTCCACCGAGGTGCCCATGCCGTATTTATTGTTCTCGATCACGAAGATGTTGGGCAGCTTCAACAGCGCCGCCAGGTTGAAGCTCTCGAACACCTGGCCCTGGTTGGCAGCACCATCGCCGAAATAGGTCGTGCACACCCGGTCGTTGCCGCGATACCAGTTGCTGAGCGCCAGCCCGGTGCCCAGGCTCACCTGCGCGCCGACGATGCCGTGCCCGCCGAAGAAATTCTTCTCCTTGCTGAACATATGCATCGAGCCGCCCTTGCCGTGCGAATAGCCGTCGCGCCGCCCGGTCAGCTCGGCCATCACGCCGCGCGGCTGCATGCCGACGGCCAGCATATGGCCGTGATCGCGATACGCGGTGATCACCAGGTCGCCCTCGCCGAGCGCCATCTGGATGCCCACCACCACGGCCTCCTGGCCGATATACAGATGGCAGAACCCGCCGATCAGCCCCATGCCGTAAAGCTGCCCGGCCTTCTCCTCGAAACGGCGGATCAGCAGCATGTCGTGATAGCCGGCCAGCAATTGTTCCTGCGTCAGCGCGCCCGCCTTGGCGCTGGGGCCGGACCGGGCGCCGGAACCGGCCCTGGTCTTGCCACGCTTCTTCGCATCCGGTGCCTTACCCATGCGTCGCTCCCGCGCCTGTCTGCGTCCACTCAGCGCAAACTGGTAGCCGTCCTGCCGCCGAACGGCAAGCGCCCCCGCGCAAAAGCGTTATTGTGCAATGCAATAGAGAAGATTAACTGAATTTCGGTTAAACGCTTGGCCGGCGTGGCCCCGGCAGCGGCACCCGGACATTTCGTTTCGCAGTCGCTACCCGGCACGTAAGATTATTTCACCCGTCGCGATAATTTTGGTGCGAGATTTTCGCTCAATACAGCCGCTTGTCCGGCGCATACGGCACCACGATGTCCGCCGGATCGGACAGGTTGAGCATCGCGCGCACCCGTTCGTCCAGCGCATCGCGGTCCAGTTGGTCGGCCCGCAGCCCGCTCACCCGCCGCTCCCAGATCCGCACTTCCTCGTTTGCCCGCTGCAACTGCGCCTTCGCCGCCGCCAGGTCCTGCTGGCGCAGCGCGTAGCCGTTCAGCCCGCGCGCGCCCTGGGTGGCGCTCCACATGAAATACCCCGCCACCGAAGCGAACAGCAGCGGCCACATCAGCCCCGCCGCCCTGCGCTTCACCGAACGTCCGAAACTCATCACTCACCCACCGCCGGCGTCAACCTGGAGCCTGAACATAGCTCCGAAACCTGCGGGCGCATAAGGAAAAATTGCCGAACTCGCAGGTAGCAAGGAAGCAGTCCTTTTTTTGAAAAAAAAAGACCAAAAAACTTCAATCCGTGGAGTCCCGGCGGCCAGTGCCCCAGGGAATGAAAAGTTTTTTTGCTTCTTTTTGTTTACAAAAAGAAGGCCTTCCTTTGCTCGATTATCCGCGCCACCTCCCGCCAATACGCCAGCAGGATAAACCCCGCACACAGCCAGGTCAGG
>DATJEA010000214.1:0-2653 GCA_035497095.1 Acetobacteraceae bacterium
CCAACGCATGGCCGAGATCGCTGCGCAGCCGGTCCTGGTAGAACTTGCGCCGGATCTGGTTGCGCGCCCGCGCCCGCAGCTCATTGGAATCCAACGGCCGCAGCAGCCAGTCATTGGCCCCGAGATCGAAGCCGCGCAGCAACTGGTCGCGCTGCGCCGGCTCGGCGATCAGCAGCAGCGGCACCTCCTGGGTGCCCTGCTCCGCCCGCAACCGCGAGGCCAGCCGCAACGGATCATTGCCCAGGATTGACAGGCTGAGCACCACCAGCGCGAAATCGATCGCCTGCACCATCTCCAGCGCCTCGGCCTCGCTGCCGACCCTGGCGGCCAGCACCCCGTCGCGCAGCAATGCCTCCTGCACCGCGGCGGCGCTGGCATCGTCGTCATCGACGATCAGCGCCCGCGCGCCGGCCACCGTCGGCACCGAAGGCGCCTCGGGCGCCAGCCCCAGCGCCTGCGCCGTCTGCCCGCGCATCCGCCATTCGTCCAGCAGCCGCTTCAGCCGCACCAGCGACTTCACCCGAGCCAGCAGCGTCACGAAATCCACCGGCTTGGTCAGGAAATCGTCGGCCCCCGCCTCCAGGCCGCGCACCCGCTCCTCGGTCTGGTCGAGCGTGGTCACCATCACCACCGGGATATGCAGCGTGCGGCGATCGGCCTTCAGCCGGCGGCAGGTCTCGTAGCCATCCATCCCCGGCATCATCACGTCGAGCAGAATGAGATCCGGCTGCCAGGCCAGCGCCTCGGCAATCGCGGTGGCGCCATCATGCGCCGCCTTCACCTCATAATATTCGGCGCCAAGCCGCGCGCCCAGCAGCCTTGTGTTGGCCGGCATGTCGTCGGTGATCAGGATCCGGGCTGTCATCGGCGCAACGCGTTTCGTCCTTGGGACAGTTGAAAGGGCGGCACGGCAACCCGCTCGGCACGCCCCCGCCTGGCATGCGAGCCCATCCTAGTGCCAAACGGTTGCCCAATGTATACCGTCCGTTGATCGCCGGCTAATCAATGAATCGTCACAGCGGCAGCGGCGGCGTGCCGCAACAATAGCCGCCGTTTCCTTCATCTCGGTTACAGCTCCAGCTCCTGCTTTCTTTCTGCCCTCCCCGCGCTACAACATCGGTGCAGACGGCCGCCCAGGCCGCATCCAGGAGAGCGAACGCCATGGCCGCAGCCGATTATGCCCTGCCGAAAACCCCGGCCAACTTCGCCGCCCTGACGCCGCTCAGCATGCTGGCACGCACCGCCGCAGTGTATCCGAACCGGCTGGCCGTGGTGCATGGCGCCCGCCGCTACAGCTGGGCGCAGGTTGCCGAGCGCTGCACCCGGCTCGGCGCGGCACTGGCCGCACGCGGCGTTGAGGCTGGCGACACGGTGGCGGTGATGGCGCCCAACGTGCCGGAACTGTTCGAAGCGCATTTCGGCGTCGCCATCGCCGGCGCGGTGCTGAACGCGCTGAACACCAGGCTGGATGCCGCCAGCATCGCCTTCATCCTCGGCCACGGCGAGGCCAAGGTGCTGCTCACCGACCGCGAATATTCCGCCACCGTCCAGGCCGCCCTCGCCCTGCTGCCCGAGGCCGCCCGCCCGCTGGTGATCGACATCGACGACCCGATGGCCCCGCCCGGCGCGCTGCTCGGGGCGATGGACTACGACGCCTTCCTGGCCACCGGCAGCCCGGATTTCGCCTGGCGCCTGCCCGCCGACGAGTGGGACGCGATCGCGCTCAACTACACCTCCGGCACCACCGGCAACCCGAAGGGCGTGATCTACCACCATCGCGGCGCCTATCTGAACGCGGTGGCCAACGTGCTCACCTGGGGCATGCCGCCGCACGCCGTCTATCTGTGGACGCTGCCGATGTTCCACTGCAACGGCTGGTGCTTCCCGTGGACCATCACCGCGCTGGCCGGCACCCATGTCTGCCTGCGCCGGGTCGAATCGGCCGCCATCCTGGCCTCGATCGCCGCCAACGGCGTCACCCATATGTGCGGCGCGCCGATCGTGGTGAACCTGCTGCTGAACGCGCCGGCCGAGCAGTGGCCCGACCTCGCCGGCCGCACCATCGCAATGATGACCGCCGGCGCCCCGCCGCCCGCCAAGGTGATCGAGGGCATCGAGCAGCGCGGCTTCCGCCTCACCCATGTCTACGGCCTCACCGAGGTCTACGGCCCGGTCACGGTTTGCGCCTGGCAGGATGAATGGGACGCCCTGCCCGGCCCCGAGCAGGCCCGCATCAAGGCCCGCCAGGGCGTCGCCTACCCGTCGCTGGAGGGCCTGATGGTGGCCGATGCCACCACGCTGGCACCGGTCCCGAAAGACGGCGCCAGCATGGGCGAGGTGTTCATGCGCGGCAACGTGGTGATGAAAGGCTACCTGAAGAATCCCGCCGCCACCGCCGAGGCGTTCGCCGGCGGCTGGTTCCACACCGGCGACCTCGGCGTCTGGCACGCCGACGGCTACCTGGAATTGAAAGACCGCAGCAAGGACATCATCATCTCCGGCGGCGAGAACATCTCCTCGATCGAGGTCGAGCAGACGATCGTCGCCCACCCGGACGTGCTCGAGTGCGCCGTCGTCGCGATCCCCCATCCGCACTGGGGCGAACGCCCAAAGGCGTTCGTGACGCTCAGGGACGGCGCGAGCGCGAGCGCGG
>DATJEA010000215.1:0-3960 GCA_035497095.1 Acetobacteraceae bacterium
GCCTGCACCGCCAGCAGCGGTGACGCCGCGGTGCCGTCCAGGCTGGCCCGCAGCGCCAGCGCGCCGCCCGCCAGTTGCGCGCTCACCCCCTCCAGCCGCAGCGTGCCCTCCGACAGCGCCACCGTCCCCTTCGCGTTGCGCAGCACCACCGCACTGCCGGCCAGCACCCGCGCCGCCTCCAGCCGCACGCTGGCCTGCCACCCGGCCAGCGCCCCCACCGGCAGCGGATCGGCCCCCGCCAGCACCGGCAGCGGCAACTGATCGGCGCTGACCTGCCCGCCAAGCGACGGCCCGCCCGGCGTGTCGAGCCGCAACTCCAGCCCGCCGGTGGCATGCAGCCCGCCCGCCGTCAGGGTGAAATCCTGCACCCCGACCGCGCCGCCCCCGGCGGTCACCTGCGCCACCAGGCTCAGCGAGCCGTCGCCGAGCCAGGCCGGCGCCGCGCGCATCCCCAGCGCCACCGCCAGCCTGGGCGCGCCGGGATGGCGCAGCGTCACCGGCCCCCGCCAGCGCCACGCCGGGCCGGAGAGGTTCAGTATCGGCTGCGCATCGATCCGCAGATCGCCCATCTTGCCGGTCAGCGTCACCCCCAGCGCCGCCGCGGTGCCGGCCGCCTGCACCTCCAGATCCACCGGCCCCAACCAGATCGGCGCCTGCATCAGCCCGGCCAGCAGCGGCGCCAATGGCCCGCGCAGATCGGCGGTGAAATCCGGCAGCAGGCCCGGCAACAGCCCGGCCAGCCCGCTGGCATGCGCGGCGTGCAGCTCCAGCCGCCCATCGGCCAGCCGCCCGCCCTCCAGCAGCGTGCCGGACAGGCTGCCCGCCATGCCCGCCAGCCCGAACCGCGCCTCGTGCAGCGCCAGCCGCCCCGGTTCCACCGCCAGATCGAACGACAGCGGCGCCAGCGCCACGCCATGCAAAAGCCCCCGCACCGCCTGCAGCTTCACCTCCAGCACCAGCCCGGAGCCCAGCCGCGCCACCCAAGGCGCCACCCGCCCCAGCCGGTCGAGCAGTGCCGCCGGCGATGGCGCCGCCGCCGGCAGCCAGGGGCCGAGATCCAGCTGATCGACCGACAGATCGGCCCGCAACCGAGGCTGCTTGCCGAACTGCAATCCCAATTCGCCCTTCACCGGCCCGCCATCCAGCACGCCGTTCACCCGCTCCAGCGTCACCCCATTGGCATCGGCGAGCACGTGCCCGGACAGCCGCGCCGAGCGCAGCGACCCCGGCGGCAGCCCGTCATCCCCGGCCGGCGCGCCGCCCCAGGCCAGCGTGGTGCGCAGGGTCGGCGCCCAGATCGAGGCCGTGCCGTCGAGCCGAATCCCCCCCGCCGCCTCGCCCGGCAGCAGCCGCCCGACCAGCCGGAACGTCGCATCGCCAGGCAGCACCGCGCGCGCCTCGCGCACCAGCACCATGCCCTGCTCGATATCGAACGCCCCGCGCAGCCGCCGCAGCGTGCCGCCGCCGAGCGTCGCCGCCTCGGCCGACAGGTCGATCCCGATCGGCATGCCGGCCGCGCCCCCCGGCCCGCCGGCCGCACTGGCCGCATGCAGCAGCGCCGGCGCCCAGGCGTCGAGGTCGAGCCGGCTGGCGCTGATCGCCACATCCAGCCGCGGCTTCGGCTCCAGCCGCAGCGCCACCGCGCCGCTGGTCGCCGCCCCGCCGAGCTCGCCGCTCAACTGGTCGGCCACCGCCAGCCCATCGGCGACGTTCACCCGCCCCTGGAACTGGAACGGCACCGCCGGCGCCGGCAACACCTGCGACAGATCGGGACCACGCGCCGTGACCCGCCCGGTCAGCGTGCCGTCGGCGGCGATCTGCCCGGTCAGGCTGCCGCCCAGCCCGACCAGTCTGCCCAGCCCGTCCACCGCCAGTTCCAGCCCCACCGCGCCGTCGCCGCCCGGCTGGCTCATGCGCGCCGCGAAATGCCAGTCCCGGCCCGCTTCCGCCTTCGCCGCCCCCGCTTTCGCCGCCCCGGTCCGCGCGGTGCCGGCCAGCATATAGCTGCCGGTCGCCTCGCTGGTCGCCAGCGTCGCGTCGATATCGCTCAGCACGAACCCACCGATCGAGAGCCGCCCGCCCTCGACCCGTGCCGACACATGCGACAACCAGTCCGGCGCCGCCTTGGCCAGCAGCCCCGGCCCGGCCACCGGCGCCCAGGGCAGCGTCACGTCGAGCCCGCGCAGCACCAGGTCGCGCGCGTCGATCCGCCCGCCGAGCAGCGGCCCCAGCGCCACCTGCAACCGCAACTCCGCCGCGGTCACCGTGCCGCCATCGCCGCGCAGCGACACCCGCCCGGCGGTCAGCACCGGATGCGGCAGCAGCGCCAGGCTGATCGGCCCGTCGATCCGCACCGGCAGCCCGATCCGCTCCGAGGCCAGATCGGCAATGGTGGCGCGATACCGGTTCCAGTCCAGCATCGAGGGCAGCAGCCACACCCCGGCCACGAGCACCACCAGCAGCACCGCCAGCCCCGCCAGCAGCCAGCGCAGCCCCCGCATCGCTATCACGCACCCGAAACAGGCGCATGCGGCACGGCGCCATAGCCACCGCCGCCCGGCGTCTCGATCACGAACACATCGCCCGGCGCCAGTTCGGCCGAATCGGTGCCGGTCAGCACCTCCCGCCGCCCATCCGCCCGCACCACCCATTGCCTGCCAGCAGCACCATCCGCCCCGCCTTCCAGCCCGAACGGCGCCACGTTGCGCCGCGAGGCGACGATCACCGCCGTCATCGGCTCCAGAAACCTGATCCGCCGATGCGCCCCGTCACCGCCATGCCAGCGCCCGGCGCCACCCGAGCCGCGCCTTATGGAAAACTCCTCCAGCACCACCGGATAACGCAGTTCGAACACCTCCGGGTCGGTCATCCGCGTGTTGGTCATATGCGTCTGCACCGCGCTGGTGCCGTCGAACCCGTCACCACCAGGCAACGGACCCGCCCCGGTGCCGCCGCAGATCGTTTCGTAATATTGCCGCGTCGCATCGCCGAACAGGAAGTTGTTCATCGTCGCCTGGCTGCACGCCATCGCCCCCAGCGCCCCGAACAGCGCATTGCAGGTCGCCTGGCTCACTTCGGTATTGCCCGCCACCACCGCCGCCCCCGGCTCCGGCGACAGAAACGTGCGCGGCGGAATCACCAGTTCGATCGGCTTCAGGCAGCCATCGTTGAGCGGAATATCGTCGCCCACCAGGCAGCGGAACACATACAGCACGGCGGCCCGCGTCACCGCTGGCGGCGCGTTGAAATTATCGCCACGCTGCGCCCCGGTGCCGGTGAAATCCACCACCGCGCTGCGCTGCGCATGGTCCACCGTCACCCGCACCCGCAACGGCGAACCGTCATCCATGGTGTAATCGAAGCTGCCGCCAGGAATCCGCGCGATCACCCGCCGCACGCACTCCTCGGCATTGTCCATCACATGCGTCATGTAGGCGCTGACCACGTCCCAGCCGTACTGCGCCACCACCCGATGCAGTTCCTGCACACCCTTCTCGTTGGCCGCCACCTGCGCCTTGATATCGGCGACGTTGACGTCCGGCGACCGCGCCGGATACCGCGCCCCCGCCAGCACCGCGCGGAACGCCGTTTCGCGAAACTCGCCCTGCGCCACCAGGAGGAAATCGTCGATCACCACCCCCTCCTCCTCCAGCGTATGCGAGTGCGGCGGCGTCGAGCCCGGCGTAATCCCGCCGATATCGGCATGGTGCCCGCGCGAGCCGACGAAGAACAGAATCTCCCGCCCGGCCGCGTCGAACACCGGCGTGATCACGGTGATATCCGGCAGATGCGTGCCGCCGTTATACGGATTGTTCAGCGCCACCACGTCGCCCGGCCGAAGCGTCGCGCCACGCAGCTTCAGCACCGTGCGCACGCTCTCGCCCATCGCCCCCAGATGCACCGGCACATGCGGCGCATTGGCCACCAGCCCGCCCGCGGCATCGAAGATCGCGCAGGAGA
>DATJEA010000216.1:0-6922 GCA_035497095.1 Acetobacteraceae bacterium
CAGTGTCTCGATCGGCGCATCCCCGACAAGGATGCCCTGACCAAACAAGTCGCCGCATGGCGTAACCAACGTAACAAAACCAACACAAAGGCAGACTGGCAGTTCACCACCACCGATGCCCGCATCAAACTCAAACGGCTCTACCCGACGCTATGAATGACTCGGGGGACTAGATTGCTTCGAGAGCGGATGCCGCAGGACAGAGGTTACCCGGCAGTATCAAAATTCAGGTGCACTGCTTGACATACAGTGCGGCTAGGAGTGCATGATCAGCACGCCACCACCCCCGTCGCTGGCGAAATGGAATGCGCCAAAGCCAAGGCTGGAGGTTTGGAAGTCCAACGTCGCCATCTGCAACGTGGAGTTGGTGAGCTGCAACAGTCCGGTGGAAGCCGAGAAACTTGACGTGATGCCGGCGAAGTTGAAGTCCTTGAGGTCAATCGCCGCATCACCGAAATCCCTCAGCAGCGAGCCGGCGTACCCGCTGGTTCCCACGTTCTGGCCGAAAAGCCCGTAGTGATCCACCACAAGTTCACTCCCGGTTTCGAACCTGATTTGCGAGTTGATCCCGAGCGCCTTCGCGACCTCAAAGGTCGAACCGCCGTCGAGTTTGAAAATTCCCGCACTGTTTTGGTCGACCTCGGCGCTCACGTTAAGGCCACCGGTCACTTCCAGCTTGCCGTTGTTTAGCACCGACGCAATCGTGTTGTTGGTGCCGCCCAACGTCCAGTTCGCCCCGGCATCCGCCTCGAGCCTGTTGAACCCGAGGAAATTGCCGTCGCCGATCCCGCTGATCGCACCGTTTCCCTGGGTGAGTTCAATCGTGGTGCTGGTTGCGGCCGTGGCATCCGCGGAGCCGCTGAAAACCGCGTCGGGAGTGATGACGAGCCGGCTGTTGGTCGACCCGGCGTCAAACAGTACACTATGCGTGCCGCCCGAGATCGTGCCCTGGTTCGTGATCGTGCCGGAACCACCGATGACCTCGACGCCGTTGAAGTTGCCCGATATGGAGCCGCTTGCCCTATTGGTGACGCTGCCGCCATTGGAGAGAGCGACGCCGGTTCGCCCGCTGATCGCGCCGTTGTTCGCAACACTGCCGCCAAGTTCCAGGTCGACCCCGAATCCGAGACCGCTACCCGAGATGGAACCGCCCTGGTGGTTCGTCACGTGGCCTTCACTGACGAGATCGACGCCAAATCTCCCGCTGATCGTGCCCCAGTTGGTGACCGTGCCGACGCCGCCGTCGATCCCGACCGCCACGCCACGGAAGCCGGCCTCGATGAAGCCGGTCTCCCTGTTCGTGACGCTCCCGCCAGCCTCGAGCTGAATGCCGGCGCCGGCGCTGATCGCGCCGCTGTTCGTCACCGCGCCGATGCCGCCGGCGATCTCGATGGCCAGTCCCCGACTGCCAGCGTCGATGAGACCCCCCTCCCTGTTCGTAACACTGCCCCCGGCGTTGAGGGAGACGCCCACGCGGTTGAACCCGCCGCTGATCGTGCCGCTGTTGGCGACTGTGCCTGAACCACCGTCGATGACGACGCCCGAGCCGTTGCTGCCGGTTGAGATGGAACCGCCTTCATGGTTCGTAAGGCTGCCGCCACGGTAGAATTCAACACCGTTGCCGTTGGTCGCGCTGATCGCGCCCGCGTTGACGACCGTACCGGCGGCTCCGCCGACCAGGATGCCGTCTCTGTCGCCCGAGATAGACCCGCCTGCGCGGTTCACAATCACGCCGCCAGCCCCCAGGAGCACCCCATCCGCGTCCGCTCCGGTGCCGCTGATTGCGCCGGCGTTGGCAACCAGGCCGCGGGCGCCGTCGATCGAGACGCCCGCACGCACACCCGTGATGACGCCGCCTGCCTTGTTCGTGACGTCGCCGACCGCCTTGATGAAAACGCCCGCCCCGAGCGGGCCGCCGCTGATCGTGCCCGCATTGGTAACCCTGCCGAAACCGGCGCCGAACCCGGCAAAGATCTTGACGCCACCGCCGTCGCCCGAGATTGAAGCGCCTTCGCGGTTGGTAACGGTCCCATTGCCGTTCAGAAACACGCCGTCACCGCCGGCTCCGTTGATCGTGCCGCCATTGGTGACCGTGCCGCGCCCACCGGTCAGGAAGCCGCCAAGAAAGCCGTATATTGCTCCGGAATTGTCAAGGCTCCCCGCCCCCGCCAGGTTGATGCCCCATCCCGCATCCGATGAAACCATTCCCCTGTTGGTAATCGCCCAGGCTCTGGCGGCGGTACCGTCGACGCCATCGCTGTTCGCGCCCGTCGAGGTGATCGTTCCCAAATTGGTGATAATCAGCGGATTGTCCGACGCGAGGCTGAGACTAACTGGACCCGCGATCGCGGTGCTGATTTTCCTGGTCATGACGTTTCCTTTTCGGATTTTCGTAACTCGGGACGAAACCAGATCGACTGACCTCTGGCGACCGGTGATCCTTAACCGAAGCGTCAACTATAGCCCCCGCCAGCCGCTTGGCCACCTGTCACAATCGACAGAAGGCGTGACTCGGCCCGTCGGTTCTGACCAACGGGCATTGGTATAAGCGCGCCGGTGGAGCGCGCGACCGGTCGTCGTCGGAACACGAGCACCATCACCGCCTCGGCCGTCGCAACAGCGAGTTCGTCCATGGTGCTGCGCCGCGCGCCATCCATGATGTCGTCGTCGGTCATGCCGCGGGCATCCATGCGGGTGCCGCAAAGCAGGATACTGCCCTTGCCGGCGACCACGCGCTTCAGCATCCGTTCCCGGCTGCAATAGCCCTCCGGCACCTTCTGGCCGCGCCGCGCGACGCCGACCGCGTCTGCGATCGGGAAGACGGTTACTGCCCTTCCGGGGTCCGACCGCCGCATGGTGGCAACCGGTGCCACATACGCATGCGGTCGGTCGTGAGGGCGCGCGCGAGGTATCTAAAGGTGGCTGACGGGGCCAGAGCATGTCAGCTTTCGGCTCCGACCGCCGCAGCGATCGGAGCCGGAATCTAACATGCTTCGGGGCGCCGGCTGCGAAGGAATTGGGTTACCGTTCGGGTGCGCCGCGCTGTCGGCGGCGACGCAATGCGGGCCTCATGGCCGTGAGCGTCGGCCGGCCCCGCCAATGATCGAGCAAGGCCGCCGTCGTGTGGCCACCGGCCAGAACTGCGAGAAGCGCGGCCGCCTTCCAATGGAGTGTGGCGAGCACCGTGAATTGCGCCGGGTTGCGCGCAAGAATCGATGGAAGCGGAATGAAGACGAAGAAGGTCGGCACCGCCACGGGGGCGGTATCGGCTGCCAGATAGCCAAGGGCCGGCGCGGCCAGGAGCAGGCCATAGAGCAGCCCATGCACGATGCGCGCTGCCCATCGGTGGGCGGGCGGAAGTGCGGTCCTTAATGGCCGCCGCCAGCCACTGACCCAAAGCCGGGGCACCGCCATCGCCAGGGCCGCCAGGCCGAGTGTCTTGTGGGCCTGGTAGGCCAGGAATTTCACCAACAGCGCGCTGTCCGGAATGCGCCCCATCGACCAGCCGATCACCATCGCGACGACGACGGCGAGAGCGGTCCACCAGTGCAACGCCCTTTGCGTGCGCGACCATCCGGCCGCCTGGTTGCTATCCATCTGTCGCGCTCCGCAGAAGAATATGCGCGTGAATGGTCAGGTGCACGAAATCAGAGATCAACGGGCGGTCCGCCGTCATGCCGAGGGCCGACCGCCTGATTTCGCCGGTCACCACGAAGTCCGCGGCCGCTGGCCCCGGCCCCGGAGCATGAGCAGGATGGACCAGACGTGCCTGCAACTGCAGCGGGCGCTCGATTCCGCGAATTTCGACCGTCCCGGCGACCCGATAGAGATCGGGCGCGCTCCGCGTGACCTGGCGGCTGGCAAAATGCATCACCGGATAGCGGGCGACATCGAAATAGGCCGGCGAGCTCAATTGCGCCGTTGCCGCGGCCCATCCCATCATGGCCGACTTGGCGTCTGTCGTGACGGCGATCGTGGTTGCCTCGGGGCGAGCGAGATCGAGGGACAGAAGGCCGTGAAAGCGGCCGAATGAGCCGCGTTCGGAAAACAGGCCAAGGCCGTCCACCGAAAACTCGACCGACGCGACATGCTCGTCGATCCGGTAGAGGTCGCCGGCCAGCGTGCTGGCATGCAAGGCAACCAGCGCGAGCAGGCTACCCGCCAGTGCCCGCCGGGCGGAACCGCCCCCGGTCATCCGTCAATAGCCGCCGCTGCCGGAACTGCCGTAATCGAGGCCGGTGGTGGATGACGACATGGCACCACCCGACGAGGCCGGGCTTACCGGCCCCGCTGCCCCGCCGGTAGCGCATCCGGCGACCAGCAAGACCAGCGCCGCCAGCAGAAAGCAGCGCGGCGGTGCAATGCCCGGCGCACCGATGCCGCCGCTCCGGCCCGGCCAGCGGGTTGCGCGCTGCCTCATTTCGACTCCATGGCGGGCGTGCCTTCCTTCTCAAGCCCGACCCCTTTCGGCGACACCACGTACCACTCACCACCGAAATGATTGATCTCTTCGCCGGCGGTCGCGCCCGCGGTGTCGCCCTTGAAATAGTAGAGCGGCATCCCGTGATAAGTAACCTGACGGGCGCCGTCGTGGCGCGCGCTGGTGCCAAGATGTGCCGCATCGACGCCGGACGCTGCCATCGGCTTGCCAGATGTGACGAGCGGCGGCCAGGCGGTGGCGCAGGCCTCGTAGCAACTGCTCTTTCCGCCATGGTCAGCGGTGAAGATATACAGCGTGCGCCCGGTGGCATCGGTCAGGTAGCCGCCGAAGGGCGCCTTGTGGCCCAACCTGATTGTGGCCGGCCCGGCGGCCTGCACCGGACCACTGAACGACGCGGCCGCGAGGATCGCCGCGGCAAGAGTGAGTGTTTGGATTCGCATCCTTGCCTCCATGGTGTCGACGGGAAAGACCCCGCTGCGAGGACAACACCCAAGGCGGCCAGTTTATTCGCCAGCGGTGGCAGGCGGCGTCACAGCGCGGCGATCTGCGGATGCAGTTGCGCCGCCAGGGCGGTCAGGGCGTTCGCATCACCCCACCCGACCAGCACGAAGGTGAAGCCGCGCTGACCCCATGCCGCCAGCGTGATCCCCTGGCGGCGGGTGATGCGGACCGCCTGCCAAGGTGGTTCGCCGGCGCTGATGCACAGGCCGAGCGGGCGGTGCGGCTGGCCGGGCCGGTCATAGAGAAGCTGGCCGACCGGCCGGCCATCGACGACCAGCAGACGGGCGCCACGGAATGTGAAACCAGCCTGCACCATATCCGGTACACCGACCGGGCCGTGCAGGATGCGGCTGAGCCAGGCGGCGATCTGGGTGCGCTTGCCGGCGGGGATCTCGTCGAACGACGAATCGAGCCGCGCGTAGGTGACGTGGTAGCCAGCCACTTCGTCGATCAGCTGCTGGCTGAAATCGGCTTCGTCGGAGCCACTGCGCCGGTTCAGCACCAGGCCGCCGCCGAAACCGGCAACCCCGACCGCCATGGCCGCCGCGGCGGCCCAGCGCAGGCTGACCCGGGTGATGGCACGCCGCGTTGTTGCATGACGTTCGATCTGCTCCGTGGCGCCGCGCGGAACCGCCAGAAAGGCCGGGTCGGCGAAGCTCGCACGCACCATTTCGGCGGAGACGCGCAACTGCCGCAGCTTTTCCTGGGCCGCCGGATCGCGCGCGATCAGATCGGCAACCAGCCGCATTGTGGTCGCATCGAGCTCGCCATCGGCGAACGCGACCAGCGTGCCATCGTCTAGGGTTGCCATTTCGGTGCCATCCTGACCAGTTTGCCGCCTGGGCCTTGTTCCGCCTCGCCGATCATCGCCATCAGGTTCAGCCGTGCGCGGGCGAGGCGGCTCATCACTGTGCCGATCGGGATCGCCGCAATTTCGGCGGCCTCACGATAGGTCAGCCCTTCCACGCAGACCAGCATCAGCACGACCCGCAACTCCTCGGGCAGGCGCAGAACGGCGGTGGCCACATGGTCGAGTTCCAGCCGCGCGAGCAGCGCGCGTTCAGCGGCATCGCTGCCCTCGGCGATCGGGGGCGTGCTCTCGGCGTGCACCTGCCGGACCTTGCGGGCGCGGCGGTCATTGAGCCAGATCGTTTGCACGATGCGAAACATCCAGCTGTCGAGCTTGGTGTCGGGTTGCCATTGCCCGGCGCGCGACAGCGCCCGCTCACAGGCAGCCTGGGTCAGCTCGTCCGCCTCGGTCCGGTTGCGCGTCAGCACCAGCGCGAAGCGACTGATACGGGGCAGCAATGCCGCGAGTTGCTGGGCGAAACGCCTCTCCAAGGACCCACCCTTTCCGATCTCGATCAGAATACAACACCCGAGCCGCCCATTCTATTCGCTGACCGGCGGCGATTATCTCGCTGGCGCGACGCGAGCTGCTCGGGAATTGACGGTGCCGATCAGTTTGGGCGGCAAGTCGCACACGCTCGCGTGTGGGGGATGTCCCGTCCGCTGTGGAAATAGCGAGGTCGGCGTTGCCCGCCTTGAGCCGGTAGGCTCAGCCTTCCTGCCGAACTGCGCCGTTCGCAGGCCTGCACCAACATCATCGAGAATATGAACGGCACCGTCCGGCGCGTCTGCCGCAACGTCAGACACTGGCGCGACGCTGCGATGGCCTTGCGCTGGACTACTGCGACAATGCTGGAAGCGGCCAACGGCTTCCGGCGCCTCAAGGCCTATCGCCAATTGCCGCTGTTGCGGAGCGCTCGGGCGGCTCACCAAGCCGCGCACACCGGCACGGCCGCCCTCGAACAGCATTGCGCCGCAGCATAGCTCCCTCAATAGCAGCGCCGGTTTGGTCAATTTCAACGCCAAGCGGGCCATTCCGGCGGCAACTCGTGCTCCGTATGTACATCGAACCATTGACGATCTCGCGCTCGATCACCGTCCGCTTGTTGCCACCACGCTCCGCCGGCGGGA
>DATJEA010000217.1:0-4341 GCA_035497095.1 Acetobacteraceae bacterium
GACGGCAACTACAGCCTGAATGTCGGCTTCCAGTATCCCAACCAGCCCGACTACACCGACGCCGGCAAGGAAACCTACAACCAGCGCAACGCCAAGCTGGCCAAGGAATATCTGGCCAAGTCCGGCTACAAGGGCGAGCCGGTGGTGCTGCTGACCAGCAAGGACTACACGGCGATGTACAACTCGGCGCTGGTGATGGCCGAGCAGATGAAGGCGATCGGCATCAAGGCCGAGCTGAAGGTGCTGGACTGGCCGTCGGCGGTGCAGATGCGCCGCAACACCACCAAGGGCTGGAACTTCTATTTCACCGGCCACGGCACCCAGCCGGCGCTCGGCCCGCTGGCGGAAATGCAGTTCTTCATCCCGCCCAATGACGTCTACAAGTCGAAAGACCCGGCCGGCGACCCCGACCTGCTGGCCGCCTGGAAGGACATGAACCAGCAGCCGGAGGCCAAGGACCGCCAGGCGGCCTTCGCCAGGATGCAGAAGCTGATCCTGGACCGCGTCTACGCCATCCCGTTCGGCTCGCTGACCAAGGTGCAGGGCGTGCGCGCCAACGTGGAAGGGTTCACGCCGTTCAGGATTCCGCGTATGTCTAACGTCTGGTTCAAGAACTGAACATAGCCGTGAAGGGGGGCGATCGGCAGGCATGACCGGCATCATAGTACGCCGACTGCTGGGTGCGTTGCCGGTGCTGCTGCTGGTCAGCCTGATCACCTTCGGGCTGCTGCGGCTGATCCCGGGCGACCCCTCGGCGGTGATCGGCGGCCCGTCCGCCACCGCGGAGCAGCTTGAGCAGATCCGCATCAATCTGGGGCTGAACGAGCCGCTGCCGATGCAGCTGGTGCATTGGTACGCCGGCCTGTTCCAGGGCGATCTCGGCCGCTCGCTGCTGCTCGGCCAGCCGGTGGTGAAGGCGACGTTCGAGCGGCTGCCGGTCACCCTGGGGCTCGCGTTCTACGCGCTGATCATCACGCTGATCGTCGGCCTGCTCAGCGGCATCATCGCCGCCCTGCGGCAGAACACTTGGATCGACCAGCTCAGCATGATGACCGCGATGCTCGGCATCTCGGTGCCCAACTTCTTCCTCGGCCTGCTCGGCATCATCTTCTTCGCGGTGAAGCTGGGCTGGCTGCCGACCGGCGGCTATGTGCCGTTCAGCGAGGATCCGTGGCAGTGGTTCCGCAGCGTCACCATGCCGGCGATCTCACTGGCGATGCTGCAGATGGGACTGCTGGCGCGCATCACCCGCTCCACCATGCTGGAAGTGCTGCGGCAGGACTATATCCGCACCGCCCGCGCCAAGGGCCTGCCCGGCCGCCAGGTGGTGCTGAAGCACGCGCTGGCCAACGCGCTGATCCCGATCACCACCATCATCGGCATCATCGTCAGCCTGCTGATCTCCGGCTCGGTGGTGATCGAGATGCTGTTCTCGATCCCCGGCATCGGCCAGTTGCTGACCCAGGCGGTGCTGAACCGCGACTATCCGATGGTGCAGGGCGGCCTGCTGCTGACCACGGTGTTCCTGGTGCTGGTCAACATCTTCGTCGACATCCTCTACGCCTTCCTCGACCCGCGGGTGCGCTATGACAGCAAGTGACGCCAGCCTCGACGCGCCGCTCGATATCGCGGAGCTCGAGGAGGAGCTGGAGATCGCCGAGGCGCGGCAATCACCGTGGCGCATGACGGTGGTGCGGCTGTTCCGCCACCGGCTGTTCCGCTGGGGGCTGTTCCTGTTCGGCATCATCATCATCGCCGGCGTGCTGGCGCCGCTGCTCACCGATATCAGCCCGAACAAGATCTCGATGCGCGCCAAGTTCGAGACGCCGAGCCTGGAGCATCTGTTCGGCACCGATAATTTCGGCCGCTCGCTGTGGTCGCGCACACTTTGGGGGGCGCAGCTTTCGC
Source organism: Acetobacteraceae bacterium (assembly GCA_035497095.1). GTDB lineage: Bacteria > Pseudomonadota > Alphaproteobacteria > Acetobacterales > Acetobacteraceae > 70-18. Next base: position 1,909 of record DATJEA010000217.1, read on the forward strand.
TGATCATCGGCTCCTCGGTGGTGGTGCTGAACGCCATCTTCGGCACCCTGCTCGGCGCCGTCTCCGGCTATTTCCGCCGGCTCGACAACCCGCTGATGCGGATGAACGACGCGCTGATGGCGTTCCCCGCCATCCTGCTGGCAATCGCCGTCACCGCGGTGCTCGGCCCGTCCACCATCAACGTCATCCTGGCGCTGTCGGTGGTCTACATCCCGCGCACCGCGCGCATCGTGCGCTCCAGTGTGATCGTGCTGCGCGAGCTGGAATATGTGCAGGCCGCGATCGCCGCCGGCGCCGGGCATAGCCGCATCCTGCTGCGCCACATCCTGCCCAACGCGCTGGCGCCGCTGATCGTGCAGTTGAGCTTCCTGTTCGCCTACGCCGTGCTGGCCGAGGCGACGCTGTCCTTCCTCGGCCTCGGCGCGGTGCCGCCAACACCCACCTGGGGCAACATCATGGCCGAGGGCCGGCAATACATGGTGGAAGCACCCTGGATCATCAGCATCCCCGGCGTCGCGCTGATGATCACCGTGATGGGCCTCAACCTGCTCGGCGACGGGCTACGCGACGTGCTCGACCCGCGTCTTAGGATCCAGCAGTGAGCCTCCTCGAAGTCCGCGACCTCACCACCGTCTTCAAGACCGAGCGTGGCGAGGTCACCGCCGTCGAGGACATCAATTTCGACCTCGACGAGGGCGAAATCCTCGGCATCGTCGGCGAATCCGGCAGTGGCAAAAGCGTCACCGCGCTCACCATCATGGGCCTGCTGCCGCAGCCGCCGGCCCGCGTCGCCGCCGGCAGCGTGCGGTTTCGCGGCACCGAACTGATCGGCATGAGCACGCCGCGGCTGGAACGCATCCGCGGCTCCGGCATCTCGATGGTGTTCCAGGAGCCGATGACCTCGCTCAATCCGGTATTCACCATCGGCGAGCAGATCATGGAGACGGTCCGCGCGCATGAACGCGTTTCGCAGCGGGCCCAGCGCGACCGGGCGATCGAGATGCTGACCAAGGTCGGCATCCCCTCGCCCGAGCTTCGCCTGTCCGACTATCCGCACCAGATCTCCGGCGGCCAGCGCCAGCGGGTGATGCTGGCGATCGCGCTGGCCTGCCGCCCCAAGCTGCTGATCGCCGACGAACCGACCACCGCGCTCGACGTCACCATCCAGGCCCAGGTGCTGGACCTGATGATGGATCTGCGCGACGAATTCGGCACCGCGATCATCATCATCACCCACAACATGGGGGTGATCGCCGAGACCGCCGACCGGGTGATGGTGATGTATGCCGGCCGGGTGGTGGAGCATGCCCCGGTCACCCAGTTGTTCGAACACCCCGGCCACCCCTACACCCGCGGCCTGCTGCAATGCGTGCCGACGCTGGAGCAGGACACCAGCCGGCTGTCAGCCATCCCCGGCTCGCTGCCCGAACCCGGCCGCCGCCCGGATGGCTGCCGCTTCGCCCCGCGCTGCCGCTGGCGGATCGAGGCCTGCCGCGCGGCGATTCCGCCACTGATCGAGCAGGAACCCGGCCACACCACCGCCTGCATCCGCATCGCCGACGTGGCCAAAACCCCGTTCCAGATCCCATGAGCACCACCGCCCCCCTGCTGACCCTGCGCGGCCTGACCAAGCATTTCCCGATCCGGACCGGCGGCGTGTTCCGCCGCCAGACCACGCCGCTGCGCGCGGTGGACGGCATCGACCTGACCATCCAGGCCGGCGAGACGCTCGGCCTGGTCGGCGAGTCCGGCTGCGGCAAGAGCACCCTCGGGCGGATGATCATCCGGCTGATCGAACCGACCTCCGGCAGCATCATTTTCAACGGCGTCGATATCACGCAGTTGACCATGAAGGAGATGCGCGAGCACCGCCGCGGCATGCAGATCGTCTTCCAGGACCCGTTCGGCGCGCTCAACCCGCGCATGACGGTGGAAGACATCATCATGGAACCGCTGCTGATCCATGGCGCCCGCGCCGACGAGGCGGCGCGCCAACGGGTGTCCGACATGCTCGGCCTGGTCGGCCTGCCGCAGCGCGCCCGCACCCGCTTCCCGCATGAGTTCTCCGGCGGCCAGCGCCAGCGCGTCGGCATCGCCCGCGCCCTGGTGCTGAACCCGCGCCTGCTGGTCTGCGATGAGCCGGTGTCGGCGCTCGACGTCTCGGTGCAGGCGCAGATCGTCAACCTGCTACAGGATCTGCAGCGCGATCTCGGCCTCACCTACCTGTTCATCGCCCATGACCTCAGCGTGGTGAAGCACATCTCCGACCGCGTGGCGGTGATGTATCTCGGCCGCGTGGTGGAGGTTGCCGACAAACGCGCCATCTACGCCAACCCGCAGCACCCCTATACCCAGGCGCTGATCGCCGCCGTGCCGGTGCTGAACCCGCGCCAGCGCAGCCGTGGCCGCCGCGTCCGCATCGCCGGCGACATC
>DATJEA010000218.1:0-8062 GCA_035497095.1 Acetobacteraceae bacterium
GCGCTCGGCAAGACCGTCACCCCCGGCGGCTTCATGATGCGCAAGCGCGAGGCCGAGACCGACCCGATGCAGAAAATCGACAAGGTGATCGGCTCCGGCCCGTTCGTGTTCAACGAGGGTGAGACCAAGCCCGGCAACCAGTATGTCTACGACAAGAACATGGCCTATGTGCCGCGCAAGGAGCCGGCCAGCGGCATCGCCGGCGGCAAGATCGTCAAGGTCGATCGCGTCATCTACATGAACATGCCGGACGCGCAGACCGCGGTTTCGGCGGTGCAGGCCGGCGAGATCGACTTCTACGAGACCCCGCCGGTCGATATGCTCGATCAGTTCAAGGACGATCCGGATGTGGTGGTCGAGACCTTGAACAATCTCGGCAATGTCGGCTGGATTCGGCTCAACTTCCTGTATCCGCCGTTCGACAACGTCAAAGTCCGCCAGGCGATGCTGTATCTGTCCAAGCAGTCGGACATGCTGCGGCCGACCTTCGGCGACGGCAAGAACTGGCGCGAGTGCGGCAGCTTCTTCGCCTGCGGTTCGGCGATGGAGAACGACGCCAACGAGGGCTGGTTCAAGGGCGGCCAGAATGTCGCCAAGGCCAAGCAACTGCTGAAGGAAGGCGGCTATAACGGCGAGGAGGTGGTGCTGCTGCAGGCCACCAACATCGCCTACATGATGAACGCCGCCACCGTGCTGGCGCAGGAGATGCGCAATGCCGGCATGAAGGTGCGGGTGGAGCCGATGGACTGGTCGCAGGTGGTGCAGCGCCGCGCCAGCAAGGCCAAGCCGAGCGAGGGCGGCTGGAACATCTTCATCACCTCGGCCGGCGGCGGCGGCATGGGCAATCCGTTCACCAATTCCGGCATGGGCGCCAACGGCGAGAAGGGCTGGTTCGGCTGGCCGACCAACGCCAAGCACGAGCAGCTGCGGCAGGCCTGGATCAACGCCGACACCGTGGCGGAGCGCAAGAAGATCGCCGCCGAGATTCAGGCCAATGCCTGGGATTTCGTGCCGCATCTCTATTTCGGCCAATGGGTGCAGCCGGCGATCCACCGCAAGAACGTCACCGGCTGGCTGCATGTGGCGGAGATCATTCCGTTCTGGAACGTGCAGAAGACCTGAGCCTTCGTCATGACCGGCACTATCATCCGGCGCCTGCTCTCGATGGTGCCGGTCATGGCCATCGTCGCGGTGTGCGTGTTCCTGCTGCTGCATCTGGCGCCGGGCGATCCGGCGGCGATCATCGCCGGCGACAACGTGACGGCCGAGAACATCGCGCTGATCCGCGCCAGGCTGGGCCTGGACCAGCCGGTGTGGAAGCAGTTCATCGTCTGGGTCTGGGCGATGCTGCACGGCGATTTCGGCACCTCGATGTTCTGGGGCGACCCGGTGCTGACGCTGATCGCCCAGCGCGCCGCACCCACCCTCAGCCTCGCCTTCACCACGCTGGTGGTGGCGGTCACGCTGTCGATCGGCATGGGGGTGCTGGCGGCAGCCCGGGTCGGCACCTGGATCGACCGGGTGGTGATGGGCATTTCGGTGGCCGGCTTCTCGGTGCCGGTGTTCGTGGTCGGCTACCTGATGGTGTTCGTGTTCGCCCATAAGCTGCACTGGCTGCCGGTGCAGGGCTATCGGCCGCTCAGCGAGGGCGTGCTGCCCTGGCTGCGCAACCTCACCATGCCGTCGATCGCGCTGGGGCTGGCCTATGTGGCGCTGATCGCGCGCATCACCCGCACCACCATGCTGGAGGTGCTGGCCGAGGACTACATGCGCACCGCCCGCGCCAAAGGCGTGGGGGCGGCGCCGATGCTGCTGAAACACGCGCTGAAGAACGCCGCGGTGCCGATTGCCACCGTGGTCGGCACCGGCGTGGCGCTGCTGATCGGCGGTGTGGTGATCACCGAGACGGTGTTCAACATCCCCGGCATCGGCCGGCTGGTGGTGGATGCGATCGCCCGGCGCGACTACCCGATCATCCAGGGGGTGATCATGATTTCCTCCGGAGTCTACGTGCTGATCAATCTGCTGGTCGATCTCTCGTACACGCTGTTCGACCCGCGGGTGCGCGGATGACCGCGCTGCTACGCTTCGCCCGGCGCAACCCGACCATCGTGGTCGGCTCGGCGCTGCTGCTGCTGGTGGCGCTGGGGGCTGTCTGTGCGCCGTTGATCGCCGGCGATCCGCTGCTGCTGGTGCCGATCGACCGGCTGCTGCCGCCATCGATGCATCATCTGCTCGGCACCGACCATCTCGGCCGCGACGTGTTCGCCCGCGCGGTGTATGGCGCGCGCATCTCGCTGGTGGTCGGCCTGGCGGTGGCGGTGTTCTCGATTGCCATCGGGCTGGCGATCGGGCTGGCCGCCGGCTACTGGCGGCGGTTCGACGTGGTGGTGATGCGCTTCATGGACGGGCTGATGTCGATCCCGTCGATCCTGCTGGCGATCGCGCTGGTGTCGCTGAACCGCGCCAGTGTCGGCATCGTGATCGTCGCCATCACCATCCCAGAGGTGCCGCGCATCGTCCGGCTGGTCCGCTCGGTGGTGCTGTCGGTGCGCGAGATGCCGTTCATCGAGGCGGCGATCTCCGGCGGGTCGGCGAGCCGCAAGATCATCTTGCGGCATATTCTGCCCAGCACCGTGGCGCCGTTGATCGTCCAGGGCACCTATATCGCCGCAGCGGCCATTCTCACCGAGGCCGGGCTGTCGTTCCTCGGCGCCGGGGTGCCGCCGGAAATCCCCACCTGGGGCAACATGATCGCCGGCAGCCGGCTGTACCTGGCCCGTGCGCCGTGGACCATCTTCGCGCCCGGCGTGCTGCTGGCGCTGGTGGTGCTGGCGGTCAACCTGCTCGGCGACGGGCTGCGCGACCGGCTGGACGTGCGGCTGGCGCGCAGGATGTAGCGATGCAACCGATCCTCACCGTCTCCGACCTGCGCACCAGTTTTTTCACCCGCGACGGCGTGACCCGCGCGGTCGATGGCGTCAGTTTCCATGTCGACCCCGGCGAGACGATCGGCATCGTCGGCGAGAGCGGTTGCGGCAAGAGCGTCACCGCGCTGTCGGTGATGCGCCTGCTGCCCGCCGATCTCGGCCGCATCGTCGGCGGCAGCGTGATGTTCGGCGGCCAGGACCTGACCCAGCTCGACGAAGCGGCGATGCGCAAGATCCGCGGCGACCGCATTGCGATGGTGTTCCAGGAGCCGATGACCAGCCTCAACCCGGTGCTGAGCGTCGGCGACCAGATCGCCGAGGCGGTGATGATCCATCAGGGCAAGTCGCGCGCCGAGGCTTGGGCGCGGGCCGAGGAAATGCTGTCGCTGGTTCGCATCCCGGATGCCGCGCGCCGGGTGCGCGGCTATCCGTTCCAGTTCAGCGGCGGCATGCGTCAGCGGGTGATGATCGCCATGGCGCTGTCCTGCCACCCGCAATTGCTGATCGCCGATGAGCCGACCACGGCGCTGGACGTGACCATCCAGGCGCAGATCCTCAAGCTGATGATCGAATTGAAGGGCGCGATCGGCGCCGCCATCCTGCTGATCACCCATGATCTCGGCGTGGTCGCCGAAACCTGCCAGCGGGTGATCGTGATGTATGCCGGCCGCAAGGTGGAGGAAGCGGAGGTGAACGATCTGTTCGACCGCCCGATGCACCCCTACACCCGCGGCCTGATGGCCTCGATCCCGCGCCGCCGCCCCGGTGTGCCGCCCGCCCGGCGGCTGCGCGAAATCCCCGGCATGGTGCCGAGCCTGCTGTCGCGCGACGGCACCGCGCCGATCACCGGCTGCGCCTTCGCCCCCCGCTGCCCGCTGGCCAGCGATCGCTGCCGGATCGAGGCGCCGCCGCTCGATGATCATGGCCAGGCCCATAGCGTCGCCTGCTGGCACGCCGACGCGGCTGTGGTGCCGGCATGACCGTGGCCCCGGTTGCCGAGGTTACCGACCTGGTCAAACACTTCCCGGTGCGCCGCGGCGTGTTGCAGCGCGAGGTCGCCCGGGTGCGCGCGGTGGACGGCATTTCACTGGCCATCGCGCCGGGCGAGACGCTGTGCCTGGTCGGCGAATCCGGCTGCGGCAAATCGACTGTCGGCCGGCTGATCCTGCGCCTGATGGAGCCGACCGCCGGGCGCATCGTGCTCGGCGGCGTCGATGTCACCACGCTCGGCGAGGCGGCGATGCGGCCGCACCGGCGGCACGCGCAGATGGTGTTCCAGGACCCGTATGCGTCGCTCAACCCGCGCCTGCCGGCCGGCACCATCGTCGGCGAACCGCTGGAGAACTACAGCGACATTTCCAGCACGGCGCGCGTCGAGAAGGTGATGGTGCTGCTGGAGCGCGTCGGCCTCAGCGCCGATGCTATGCACCGCTACGCCTTCGAATTCTCCGGCGGCCAGCGCCAGCGGCTCGGCGTCGCCCGCGCGCTGGCGCTCGACCCCGGCCTGATCATCGCCGACGAGGCGGTTTCGGCGCTCGATGTGTCGGTGCAGGCGCAGGTGCTGAACCTGCTGATGGATCTGCAGGAGGAGCGTGGCATCGCCTATCTGTTCATCAGCCATGACCTCGGCGTGGTCGAACATATCGGCCACCGCATCGCGGTGATGTATCTCGGCCAGATCGTCGAGATTGCCGCCAAGACCACCATCTTCGACCAGCCGCTGCACCCCTATACCGAGGCGCTGATCGCCGCGGCACCAATCGCCGATCCGCGCGCCAAGCGCGAGCGGATCGTGCTGGAGGGCGACATTCCGAGCCCGATGCACCCGCCCTCCGGCTGCCGCTTCCACACCCGTTGCCCGATCGCCGTGGCGCGGTGCAGCGTGGAGGTGCCGGTGCTGCGCGAGGTGGCGCCAGGGCACGCGGTATCGTGCCATCTGCGCGGGTAAAAGCCGCGCGGCTGGTTAAATCCTGGCTCTTGTCGCGCTGCGTGTTGGTGCCCAGGCGAGGGAGGCAAGGAAGGTCTTCTTTTTGTGAGCGAAAAGAAGCAAAAAAACTTCAGGATGGCGCTTCGCGCGTTGGGGTTGGAGAGCTTGTCATCCCCGCCCGACCAGCGTTGCAGGCCGATGAAGTTTTTTGCGCGCTTTTTTACAAAAAAGCGCCGCTTGCTTGCTGATACCCGCATGTTGATGACAACTCGGGTGCGGCGCAGCCCGATCAACAGATATTGCGATAAGAGCCTAAATCTTCCCCGGCCGGACCGGCTGCCGGAACCGGCTGAACGCATAGGGCGCCGGGTCCACCGCGGGCGGGTCGCCGGCGACGATATCGGCCATCAGTTTGCCGGCGCCTGGCCCGATGCCGAAGCCGTGGCCGGAGAAGCCGGTGGCGAGGTGGAAGCCGGGCAGCGCATCGACCGCCGAGATCACCGGCACCGCGTCGGGCGTCACGTCGATCAGCCCACCCCAGCGTTCGGCCTCCTGGATTCTGGCGAAACCGGGGAAGCTGCGCACCAGGTTGTCGCGTGCCTCCTTCAGGATCGAGCCATGCGGCGCCGGGTCCAGCACGCGAACCTTCTCGAACGGGGTCGCCTCGTCCATCGCCCAGCGGCGCGGGGTGCGCCATTCCTCGAGGAACTGGCCGCCGATGCGCAGGCGCAACTCCCGCCACGAGGTTTTCAGCGACGGCAGGAATTCGCGAAACAGCCGGAAGCTGTCCGGGGTGATTTCGCTCACCGAGGCGTTGCGCCGGGCGATGGTGTAGCCGCCGTCCAGCCGCTTGCGGAACGCGAAATCCGAGCCGCCGGCGCTCACCTCGGGCAGGCCGTCGATCGGCTGGGTGCGGAAGGCGGTGCCGAGCACCTTGAGTTGCGGCAGGTCGATGCCGCCGCCATTGGGCAGCTTCATGTTGCCGGTGAACAGCCGGCTCCAGGCGCCGCCGGCCAGCACCACGCTGTCGCAGGCGATGCGGCCGCGCTCGGTGATCACGCCGCCGACCCGCCCGCCCTTGGTCTCGACGCCACGCACCGCGCAGTTGGTCAGAATCGTGGCACCCATCGCGCGCGCCGCGTTGGCCATCGCCGGGGCGGCCTTCTGCGGTTCGGCGCGGCCGTCGCTCGGGGTGTAGAGCGCGCCCTTGAACGGGCGGCCGAGGCCGGGCAGCACGCGCTCGATCTCATTCGGCGCCAGCATGCGGGAATCGAGCTGGAATTCGCGCGCCTGCTCCAGCCAGGCTTCGTATTCGTCAAGCTGCGCCTGGCTGTCGCACAGATAGGCGATGCCGCACTGGTTGAAGCCGGTTTCCTGGCCGGTCAGTTCGTTCATCTGCCGCCACCAGCGCAGGCTCTCCAGCCCGAGCGGGATTTCCCTGGCGTCGCGGCCCATCACCCGGGTCCAGCCCCAGTTGCGGCTGGATTGCTCGGCGCCGATCTGGCCCTTTTCGCACAGCACCACCGGGATGCCCTTCTGCGCCAGGAAGAAGGCGGTGCTGACGCCGGCGATGCCGCCGCCGATGACCACCACCGAGGTGCTGTCGGGCATCGTCTCGCTTGGCTGGACCGGGTCCACCTGCGGCATCGGGCACTCCTGTTGAATATCGCCGGGTGCAGGCTAGGAGCCTGTCCCGGAATTATCCAGCGCCGGCCTGGCTGCAAGTCTTCATTGTTTCGTTGACGCGGGTCGTGGCGCTGATCAGTTCCAGGCGGGCATCAACCTCTCCCCGGTTCCGGAACCGGCTTCCCGTCGGGGCCGGGTTGCGCCCGGTTCCCGGCGGGTTTCATATGGCGGCCTGGAGCAGGGCGACCGGCGGACCGCGCCGGCAATCTGCTCCAGGTTTTGGTTTTGGCGCGTGATAGAGGCTTTCGGCCATCACGCTTTTACCAGCTGTGGCGAGGAACGTGATGGATACCCTGACGTATTGGAACGGCGCCTGGCAGGAAGGCAACCCGGCGGTGCTGGGGCCGCGGGATCATGCCTTCTGGCTGGGGTCGATCATTTTCGACGGCGGCCGCTCGTTCGGTCGCTGCGCGCCGGACCTCGATCAGCATGCGGCGCGGGCGGTGCGCTCGGCGCGGGCGCTGGGGCTCAATCCGGCGCAGACGCCGGAGCAGATTCTGGCGCTGATGCGCGAGGGCATCCTGCGCTTTCCGGCCGATGCCGAACTGTATGTGCGGCCGATGTTCTGGGCCACCAAGGGCGGCGCCGGGCCGATCTCGGTGGATGCCGAGAGTTGCCAGTTCCTGCTGTGCATCTATGTGGCGCCGATGCCGAAGGGGCCGGGGCTGAAGCTGGGGCTGTGCCACAGCATCCGCCGCCCGACGCCGGAGAGCGCGCCGACCGATGCCAAGGCGTCCTGCCTGTATCCGAACTCGGCCCGCGGCGTGGCGGAGATGCTGGAACGCGGTTTCCAGAACGGCATCGTGCTGGATGCGCTGGGCAATGTGGCGGAGACCTGCAGCTCCAACGTGTTCCTGGGCATCGGCGGGCGGGTGGTGACGCCGGTGCCGAACGGCACGTTCCTGGCCGGGATCACCCGCAACCGCACCATCACGCTGCTGCGCGGGGCCGGGGTGACGGTCGAGGAACGGACGGTGCGGCCGGCTGAGTTGGAGAGTGCCGACGAGATTTTCACCACCGGCAATGCCGGCAAGGTGCAGCCGGTGATCCATTATGAGGGCCGGGACCTGCAGCCGGGGCCGTTGGGCCGGCGGGCGGCGGAACTCTACCTGGCCTACGCACAGAGCCAGCGCGTGGCGTGACTCTGGGCTGACTGACCGAGCCGAAAAACTTCTATTCCCTGGAGCACGGCGCTTGCCGCCGCACTCCAGGGAATGAGAAGTTTTTTTGCTTCTTTTTGTTCACAAAAAGAAGAGCCTCTTTCTTCCTCGTCACGATCCTGGGCGGTCGGCGGCAGCTACCAGGTGGTGCGGATCATCCGCATGCTGGTGGAGCACTGGGACCGCACGCCGCTGGCCGGGCAGCAGACCATCTTCGGCTGCGACCGCGACAGTGGCGCGCCACTCGGGCAGGCGCGCGAGTTCGACCTTCCGGACTACGCCGGCGACCCCGAGGGCATGCGGATTCCGCTGAACGCGCATATCCGGCTGGCCAATCCGCGCACGCCGGGGACCGCCGG
>DATJEA010000219.1:0-1652 GCA_035497095.1 Acetobacteraceae bacterium
GGGTGTCCTCGACCATCGCGCGGTAGTCGTAGAAGCTCATCGTCGCCATGTCGCCGTCGGTATGGCGGGCCTGCTGGTAGTGCTGGAAGAGCTGGAACTGCTCGGCGGTGGCGCGCGCCGGCATGTCGAACCCGCGCAATCCGGCATTGGCGCGGGCGATGCGGCGCAGCGTGCGGTCCGGCAGGAACTCGCCCACCGGAATGCGGATCGGGATGCAGGCATGGCAGCCGACGCAGACCGGCGCGTAGGCGATGTTGTGGCTGCGGCGGAAGCCGGCGCGCGACAGCCGGTCGTGCATCCGCTCGGCCTCCGGGCCGGTGATTTCGGTGACCACCTTGCGCTCGGTGCGGCCGGGAACGTACGGGCAGGGCAGCGGGGCGGTGGTGTAGAAAAACTGCGGCCGGCGCGGCGCCTTGAAGCTCATCTCGGGGTCCAACCTCCGCCGGGCATGTTCCAGCCTCCGGCCGGCGGGGTCAATGCCCGGCGGCGCACCACCACCAGGCCGGAGACCAGGTCGTGCAGGGTGCGGCGGCGGGTGGTGAGCAGCGCCACCAGCAGCCAGATCGCGCCGAGGGCGATGGTGACGTAGTAGCCGATGGCGCTGACCAGCGCCTGCAACACGCTCGGCGGGCCGAGATCGTCGTCGCGGCAGACCGTGAGGCCGAGCAGCGCCTGGCCGGGCGTGGCCGAGAGCGGGCTGGCCAGCCACAGCCAGGTGTAGAGGATCGGCAGCGCCGGCAGCCCGCCGAGCAGCGGCATGGCGAGGCCGAGGGTCAGCACGCCGAGCAGCACGCCGAAACTCCAGGCGATGCCGACCAGCATCGCGATCAGCACCGCGTCGATCAGCCAGGCGAAGATGCGGCGGGTCAGCACGCCGGTGGTCAGGAACTCGTCCTCAAGCATCGCATCGGGGGTGGCATAGGGCATCATTTTGGGGGTTTCACCTCAAAAGGGGGCAGCAGGCGCAGGTGGCCGGCGGCCGGCATGTCCGGTCCCAGCGAGATGGTAGCGCCATTGCGCCAGCGCGAGAGGAAATTTCGCGCGACAGGGCTGAGGATATGGCCGGACTGGCCGGGCGCCAGCATGAAGCGGCTGCGGTCGAGGTCGGCGAGGTCGTAGACGGCGCGGAACGAGGCGCCATGCACCGAGCGGAAATGGCCGAGCCAGGAGCCGCCCTGGTTCACCGTGTTGACGTCGCCGGGGGCGGCGATCTCGGCGGTGGCGAGGCCCTCCAGGCCGGGGATGCGTGACAGCAGCGGGTGGGCGAACACCGCCGGGTGGGCCTCGCCCCAGCGCCAGTCGAACGGATCGGCGCCGTAGCGGGCGGCCAGCGGGGTCAGCGCCTCGGCCAGCGCCTGCACGAACAGCGGGCCGCACTCGCCGCCGCACAGCCTGGCCCCGGCCGGAGTCAGCAGCGCCGGCAGCAGCACCGGCCAGGGGGCGGCGGCCAGCGGCGGGATGTCGCGGCGGGCCAGCACCGCGCGCAGCGCCTGCTGCATCCAGGCGGTGAAGATCAGCGGTTGCGGCAGGCTGGTGTCGGCGCGGCCATTCCAGATCCGCAGCAGGGTCAGCGCCCGCTCCGACAGCACGCCGGCGGCCGGCAGCGCCGTCAGCCGGGGCAGCAGGTCGGTGGCGGCGAGGTCCAGCGTGTC
>DATJEA010000220.1:0-2089 GCA_035497095.1 Acetobacteraceae bacterium
GGGCCGTATCGCCGGGCGCTTATTCCGCTGGCCGGGCATTTTCTGCCGCGAGAGGCTGCGGGGGAGATTGTGGCGGCGGTGCTGGAGTTGATCGGGGGTGCGCCGCGTCCGAGCTGTCCTCAACATGCAGGTATCAGCAAGCAAGCGGCGCTTTTTTGAAAAAAAGCGCGCAAAAAACTTCATCCGCCTTGCAACGCCGGGCGGGCGGAGAGGGCAGAGTCTCCAACCCCCCAAGGCGCTGCGCGCCGTCACAAAGTCTTTGGCGCGAAGCGCCGTCATAAAGTTTTTTTGCTTCTTTTTGTTCACAAAAAGAAGACCTTCCTTGCCTCTCTCCGCTGGCCACCAACATCCGGCGCGATAAGAGCCCTTTGGTAACTTCCCGGCTACCGCCTCCACCCTTGCCTGGTCGCGGTGGAGAGCACCGAGCGGATCGCGGCGAAGCGTGTTGCGCTTGGGTCGGATCGGAAGCCGCCGGAAATTTTCTGCCGCAGTTTCAGCATGCGGCCATCCTGCTCGGCCAGGTTGCTGGTGAACGGCACGGTCGGGTGGGTCGGCAAGCGCCGCACGTCCTGCTGGCGGGTGAGAAGGCGCAGCAGCGGGTTATCGCCGACCCGGCGCGGCGCCGGTCCGCGCCTGCCGGTCTTGCCAGCTGCCGGTTGCGCCTGCCCAGCCCATCGCTGGACGGAAGCTTGCCGCTGTTGCTGCGGTTCAGAAACGGGCCTGGGTTGGGTAGCCGATCGCGGCGACATGGGGAGCTTGCCCCATGCCCCGAGTCCCTTGTCAGACCGCAAACCGATCGCGCCTGCCCGGGGCAGTTACCAAAAAAGCAGCCTTACTTCCTTAGCCTCGCCGCCAGCGCCGCCCCGGTTGCCCTGGTGCCGAGCGAGCCGCCGACATCGCCGGTGGTCTCCTTGGCCGCTACTGCCTCGGCCACCCCCGCCTCGATCGCCGCCGCCGCCGCGATGAATCGGGGCTGCGCGCGGGTGCGCCCGTGCCAGTCCAGCAGCAGCGCCGCCGACAGCACCAGGCTGAACGGGTTGGCGATGTCGCGCCCGGCGATGTCGGGCGCCGAGCCGTGCGCCGCCTGCGCCATGGCGCTCTCCTGCCCGGCATTCACCGAGCCGCCCATGCCGAGGCTGCCGGAGAGTTCCGCCGTCAGGTCCGACAGGATATCGCCGAACATATTGGTGGAGACCACCACGTCGAACCGGCCGGGGTTGCGCACCACATGCGCCATCATCGCGTCGACGATCACGTCGTCCACGGCGAGTTCGGGGAAGTCGGCCGCCACCTCGCGGCAGATGCGCAGGAACATGCCGTCGGTCAGCGTCAGCGCGTTGGCCTTGTGCACGATGGTCACCTGCCGGCGCCGCCGCATCGCCAACTCGCAGGCCGCGCGCATGATCCGCTCGCAGCCCTTGTAGGTGATCTTGCGGATGGCGATCGCCACCTCGGGGGTGATCAAAATCTCGCCGCTGTTCTGCGCCATGTTGCGATCGGCGTAGAACCCCTCGGTGTTCTCGCGCACGATCACCAGGTCCATCTCGCCGCAACGGCCGGGCAGGCCGGGATAGGTGCGCGCCGGGCGGATATTGGCGAACAGGTCGAGCTCCTTGCGGAAGAACCGCGACGGCCCGACCTGCTCGGGATACTCCATCGTCGAGGACGGCCCCATCAGCAGCCCGTCCGCCGCCCGCACGATGTCGAGCAGTTCCGGCCGCGCGGCGACGCCGTATCTGGCGATGCTGGCGTGGCCCATGATGTCGCCGACCATCTCGATGCCAAGCTGGAACCGCTCCGACGCGGCCTCCAGCACGGTCTGGGTTGCCTCGGTGATCTCCGGGCCGATGCCGTCGCCGGGCAGCACGATCAGGCGCATGCGATATTCTCCAGGGTTCAGTGGCCGCGGAACTTGGACCGCGCGGGCGGCTCAGGCAAGGTGAGCAGGATAGCTAATTCACACAAAAATAATGTGAATAAAGCAGATTACCTTGTCCTCAAGCGTGAAATAGGCTTCAACCCACCCGCCACCCCCAGGAGCCCGCCATGTCCACCCACCCCGAGACCATCGCCCTGCACGCCGGCTGGC
>DATJEA010000221.1:0-2860 GCA_035497095.1 Acetobacteraceae bacterium
GAATATTTCGCGACGCGCGATCTGATGCGTCAGTTGAAGCTCAATACTGTCTGCGAGGAAGCGGCCTGCCCGAATATCGGCGAATGCTGGTCGCACCGCCATGCCACGATGATGATCATGGGCGATACCTGCACGCGCGCCTGTAGCTTCTGCAACGTGCGCACCGGGCATCCGGGGCCGCTCGATGCGGGCGAGCCGGCGCGGGTCGGTGATGCGGTGGCCAAGCTCGGGCTGCGCCATGTGGTGATCACCAGTGTCGATCGTGACGACCTGGACGATGGCGGGGCGGCGCATTTCGCGGCGGTGATCCGGGCGATCCGGGCGGCGGCACCCGGCACCACGGTGGAGGTGCTGACGCCGGATTTCCTGCGCAAGCCGGGCGCCATGGAGCTGGTGGTCGAGGCGCGGCCGGACGTGTTCAACCATAATCTGGAGACGGTGCCGCGGCTGTATCCCTCGATCCGTCCGGGTGCCCGCTACTACCAGTCGCTGCGGCTGCTCGACCGGGTGAAGCAGATCGACCCCGGCATGTTCACCAAGTCCGGGCTGATGGTCGGGCTCGGCGAGGGGCGGGCGGAGATCATGCAGGTGATGGACGACCTGCGCATCGCCGACGTCGATTTCCTCACCATGGGGCAATATCTGCAACCGACGGTGAAGCACGCCGCGGTGGCCGAGTTCGTCACCCCGGACGCCTTCGCCGATTACGCCAGCCTGGCGCGCGCCAAGGGCTTCCTGCTGGTCTCGGCGACGCCGCTGACCCGCAGTTCGTACCATGCCGACGCCGATTTCGCGGCCTTGCGGGCGGCGCGGGCCGAGCTTCTGGCCGCGGATTGATCTATGCCCCGGCATAGCGAGACCAAGACCACCACCTATCGGCCGGACCAGTTGTTCGACCTGGTGGCCGATGTCGGCCGCTATCCGGAGTTCCTGCCCTGGTGCGTCGGCGCCAAGGTGCGCAGCCGCAGCGAGACCGAGCTGGTGGCGGATCTCACCATCGGCTTCGGCCCGTTCCGCGAGAGCTTCACCAGCCGGGTGCGGCTGGACCGGCCGGGGGCGATGGATGTGCGCTACGAGAACGGGCCGTTCAAATACCTGAAGAATCAGTGGCGCTTCACCCCGGAGGGCGGCGGCTGCAAGGTGGCGTTCTTCGTCGATTTCGAATTCCGCTCGCGCCTGCTGCAACTGGCGATCGGGCCGGTGTTCGGCGAGGCGGTGCGGCGCATGGTGAATGCGTTCATGCAGCGGGCGCGGGTGGTGTACGGCCCGATCCCGCCGCATCCCACCGCATCCGCGCAGCGGGCTGGCGCGTAGTGGCTACAGGAGCCGGCGGCGCCGAGGCCGAGGGGCTCGGTGCGCTGCTGGTCCGTGTGGCCGCGGGCGACCGGGCAGCACTTCGCGCCGTCTATGTCAGGCAGTCCACCCGCCTGTTCGGAATCGCCATGGCCATCCTGCGTGACCGTAGCGCCGCCGCCGATGTGATGCAGGATGCGTTCCTGCGGGTATGGCAGCGTGCCGGCCAGTTCGACGCGGGGCGCGGCGATGCCTCGGTGTGGCTGTCCTCGATCGTGCGCTATGCCGCGCTGGACGTGGCGCGCCGGCGGGGGCGGGAGATGCCCAGCGACGACCCCGATCTCGGCGACCGCCCGGTGGACGCCGACGCGTTGGACCTGCTGGCGGCGGCCGAGGATGGCGCGCGGCTGCGCGCCTGCCTCGACCGGTTGGAGCCGAACAACCGCCAGGGCATCGTGCTGGCCTTCGTGCACGGATTGTCGCATCCGGAGATCGCGGCCCGGCTGGCGCTGCCGCTGGGCACCGTCAAATCCTGGATCCGCCGCGGACTCATGAGCCTGCGGGAGTGCATGTCATGAGCGGCGCGCTGCCCGGCGATCCGCCCGGCAACCCCGATGAGCGTGACGCGCTGGCCGGGGAATATGTGCTGGGCACGCTGGACGCCCGCGATGCGGCGCGGGTGACGGCCGCGCTGGCGAACGACACGGCGTTGCGGCAGGCGGTGGCCGCGTGGGAGCGCCGGCTGGCACCGCTCAGCGCGCTGGCAGTGCCGCAGGCGCCGCCGGAGGGGCTGTGGCAGCGGATCGAGGCGGCGCTCGCCCCCGTCGCCGCACGACCGGCGCCGCGCCGGCTCGGGATCTGGCAGTTCTGGGCGATCGGCGCGACCCTGGCGGCGGCCGCCTTCGCCGGCGTCGCCTACGTGCCGCGCGCGCCGGCGCCGCGCATGATGGCGGTGCTGGTGACCGGGCAGAGTCAGCCGGCGTTTGCCGCCGAGGTGATGCCGAGCGGCGGATTGCATCTGGCGGCGATGACCTCGATGGCCGGCACCAGGCCGCAGGCGCCGGCCGGCCGGCAATGGGAATTATGGGGCCAGGCGCCGGGGGCCGCGGCGCCGACCAGCCTGGGCATGATCCCGATGCACGGCAGCACGGTGAATATCGCCACCCCGGCGGTGCAGCCGCAGAAGAACATGCTGATCATGATCAGCGTCGAGCCGCCGGGCGGTTCGCCGACCGGGCAGCCCAGCGGCCCGGTGGTGTTTTTCGGGCGGCTGATGCCGGCCGGCAATACCTGAGCCACCCCCATCTGGCGCATCCGCCCGGTTGCTGCTTCTCTGTCGCCTCCCAAGGATGGAGACCAGATAATGGATTATGCCCCGCTGCGCACCGGCGCCGATTTGCCTCCGGTCAGCGTCAACCTGTATTCCGACACCCAGACCGAGCCGACCGCGGCGATGAAGGCGGCGATGCTGGCGGCGCCGGTGGGCGACGAGCAAATGGGCCTCGACCCCAGCACCAACCAGTTGCAGGAGCGGATGGCGGCGCTGATGGGCAAAGAGGCGGCGCTG
>DATJEA010000222.1:0-5525 GCA_035497095.1 Acetobacteraceae bacterium
GCGGCGTGCAGCATCGCCTCGGCGCGGCGGATATCCGGGCGCCGGCGGGCCAGTTCGCTCGGCACCCCCACCGGCACGCGCGGCGGCACCGGCGGCACCGGGCGGGCGGCGGCCAGTTCATGGCTCAGCGCGCGCGGCGGCTGGCCGAGCAGCAGCGCGATGGCGTTGGACAACTCGCTGATCTGCTGATCGAGCGCCGGAATCTGGGCCCGGATGGTGGACACTTCGGCGGCCGCGTTGGCGACATCGAGATCGGTGGTGAGGCCGCCGGCGGCGCGCGCCTGGGTCAGCCGCAGGCTCTCCTGGGCGGAACCGAGATTCTGCCGGGTGATCTGCAGTTTGCGCTGGATCCCGCGCAGCCGGACATAGTCGCGCGCCAGCTCCGCCGAGGCGGTCACCGCAACGTCGCGCCCGGCCTCCTGGGTCGCGGTCACATTGGCCGCCGACTGCTCCACCGCGCGGCGCACATGGCCCCAGAAATCCAGTTCCCAGGAAGCGTCGAAGCCGTATTGGTAGAGGTTGTACGGGTCGTCGAGCGCGCTGCGCGGGGTCAGCGACAGGGTGCCGTTGCGGCTCCCCTGATTGGCGGAGAACGCGGCGCCGCCGTTCACCGCCGGCACCAGTCCGGCCTTGCTCACGCCCAGTTCGGCGCGCGACTCGGCCAGCCGCAGCGACGCGATGCGCAAGTCGAGGTTGGCGGTGGCGAGGCGCGATTCCAGCGAGGTCAGCATCGGGTCGCCAAGCAGCTTCCACCACTGCGGATCGACCGGGGCCGCCACCGGCACGCTTTTGGCAAGCTTGGCGTCGGCATCAGTGGTGAAGGATTTCGGCGACCACCAGGCGGTGGGCGAGACGAAATCCGGCCCCAGGGCGGCGCACCCGGCAAGCAGCGTGAAGGGTAGCAGCGCAGCGGCGCGACACAGTGTTTGGCGAAGGGTCACGCCTGAAGCTCCTCGGAAATGGCGGCAACAGCCTAGTCCCCACTGGCGCCCGGTCAACGCGCGATGACGCGGACGATGGGCTTGCATGCAGAGAACGCATGGATCGAGAGAGCCGCAGCAAACCGGCACATTCTGATTTTGAGTAATATCTTTATTTTGAGAATTTTTTGTGCTAGTTCCATCTCGTTGATACAATATAGGATCGGATTTCATCCAAATGACTCCCATTTCTCCGTTTTTCGTATTTTTGATACATTTCCTTGCCACCACCAGCACCCGCGGAGCCGCGGCGTGACTCCCTGCAGACCAGCGCCGGCGCCAATCCGGCATGTGGTGCATACGGGGCGGCCACGGCACAGCGGGCATTATGTGCTCAGCCACAAGACTCACGTCACCGCCGGGCACCATGCGGCTACCAGGCATCCGGGCGCACATCTGCCGGTCGTGCGCCATCCGCGCCCGGCGGCGCATCATGCCCCGGTCGCCCCGCCGGACAGCGGCGCCTGCGGCGTCAGCGACATCACCCGCAAGCTGCACGCCAACGGCGCCACCGGGCTGGTCGGGCCGTTGAGTGGAGCGCCGGCCAGCGGCCTCGCGGTCGGCGGCCTGGCGATCGGCGGGACGATGGTGGGGATCGGCGGCGCCGCCGTGCTGGCGCAGGGCGGGCCGCCGCCACCGCATGGCGGCGCCGGGGGACCGGGGCTCGGCGGACCGGGGTTCGGCGGACCCGGCTTCGGTGGACCCGGCGCCGGCGGGCCAGGCGCCGGTGGACCAGGCTTCGGTGGACCGCACGGCCCACTGACCGGCACGCCGACGATTGCGCACGCCCCCACGCCGCCCTCGCCGGTGCGCGTGCCCGAGCCCTCCAGCCTGCTGGTGCTGGCGGCGGCGCTGCTGGCGCTGATGCTGATCCGCTGGACCATCGCGCGGCGCTGAGCCCGCCACGCAGGCGCACATCGGTTACGCCGTCGATAACGTATCCGTGAACGATTTGCTACTATCCTGCCATATTTCTCTGCCTACATAGGTGGGACAGGAAGATGCCTGGAATAAGCGATGCACGACACTACAGTCGTGATCGCGGGCATCTCGCCATTATTGGGAGAGAACTATGCAACGTATTCTGAAAGCCGCGCTGCTTGCTGGCGGTATCGCGCTCTCGTTATCAGCCTGCACTGATCCATACAGCC
The DNA here is from genome assembly GCA_035497095.1 of Acetobacteraceae bacterium. Classification (GTDB taxonomy): domain Bacteria; phylum Pseudomonadota; class Alphaproteobacteria; order Acetobacterales; family Acetobacteraceae; genus 70-18. The sequence continues at coordinate 2,132 of DATJEA010000222.1, forward strand.
CCGGCCAGCGCGCATTGGGTGGCGGAGCGATCGGCGCCGGCGCCGGCGCCCTGATCGGCGGCGCCGCCGGTGGCGGCAGCGGCGCGCTGACCGGTGCGGTGATCGGTGGTGCGGTAGGCGCCGTGGGCGGCGCCGCCACGACGCCGGAGCGGCCACGCTATGAGCGGCGTGGGCCACCCCCCGGCTATTACCGCTACTGATCGCGCCGCCCCTGAACCCGGTGGCATATGGCCACCGGGACCGTCGCATCACGGCGCGACGGACCATCGCCAGGAGAACACCGATGACAAGAATGACATTGCTGCGTGGCACCGCGGCACTGGCTTGCTGCCTGTCGGCGGCGGCCCTGGCCGCCCCCTCGGCCCAGGCCGCGATGCATCAGACCTATGCGTCGGGCCAATGGAGCGCCTTCACCGGCACCAACGCCGATAACCAGGCGGTCTGTGGCATCGCCACCAACGGCGCCGAGGGCCGGCGGATCGCCATCGAGCAACGAACCGGCGAAACCGGACTGCAACTGATGCTCGACAAGGCATCGTGGAACATCCCCGACGGCACCAATGTCGACCTGACGCTGCAGATCGATCGCGGCGCCGCAATGCCGTTCAGCGGCAGGGGCAGCCACAACCAGATCGTCGTCGACCTTCCGTTCGAGCAGTCGATCCCGCTGATGCGCCAACTCCGTTCCGGCATCGTGCTCAGGGTGTTCTTCCCGAGCGGCAACGAGGCGATGTGGACCGGTGGATTGAGCGGCACCAGCAACGTGATCAATGCCTTCAACGATTGCCGCGGCTCGCTGATTCCGGCTGCGGCGCCGGGCGCTCCGACCCAGCCTTATGCGGCGCCGGCCGGTCAGGCTGCCCCGCCGGGCGCCAATCCCCCTGCCGCGACGCAGCCGTTCGCGCCCACGCCGGCCAACCCTGCGCCCGCGGCGCCGGCGCCGCACAGCTAACCAGGCCCTCCGCCAAGCTGCCCCGTCCCTCCCTGCGGGTCCGCCATGGCTGGCTCCCCCGCGCGCTGCGTTGCCCGCCCCCGGGCAATTGCCCTGGCGCGCGGGGGCAGGTTACTGTCGTATGGCTTACTGTCGTATGACAAGAGCAAGGGATGGGGAGGCAAGCACGCCGTGGTCATCCGCCGCTCCGGTTCGTCCGGCGCCGTGAAGATAACCGATGTCGCGGCCGCCGCCGGCGTGGCGCCGATGACGGTCTCGCGCGTGCTGAACACCCCCGAGCGGGTCGCGGTGGCAACCCGTGTGCGGGTGCAGGCGACCATCGATCGGCTGGGCTATGTGCCGAACCTGATCGCCGGCGGCCTGTCCAGCCGCCGCAGCCGGATGATCGCCGCCATTGTGCCGACCATCGCCAGCCCGATGTTCAGCGAGCCGGTGCATGCCTTTACCGACACGCTCGACCGGGCCGGCTACCGGGTGATGCTGGGGCTGTCCAACTATCGCGACGAGGGCGAGACGGCGCTGATCCGCGCCATGCTGACCCGCCGGCCGGACGGGCTGCTGCTGACCGGAGCACGGCACAGCGCCGCAGTGCAGCGCCTGCTGCGCGAGGCGCAGATCCCGGTGGTGGAAATCTGGGACTCTGCCGAGCAGCCGGCCGACATGCTGGTCGGCTTCGACCATGCGGAACTCGGCGCCGCGGTGGCGGATTTCTTCGCCGCCGGCGGCCACACCCACTACGCCAGCCTAGCCGCCAGCGACCCGCGCGGCCAGGCTCGGCGCGACGGCTTCGCCCGCCGGGTGGCCGAGCATGGTGGCACGCTGATCCGCTCCGCCCCGCTCCCGGCTCCCAGCGGGGTCATCGACGGCAGGCATGGCCTGCGCGAGATCGCGCCGTTACTGGGTGCGCGCACAGCAATATTATGCAGTTCCGACCTGGTGGCGTTCGGCGCGGTGACCGAGGCGCGGGCGCTCGGCATCGCGGTGCCGGAGCGGCTGGCGATCTGCGGCTTCGGCGATTTCGATATCGGCCGCAACAGCGAACCGCCGATCACCACGGTCAGCGTCGATGGCGCGGCGATGGGGCGCCAGGCGGCCGAGAATCTGTTATCCCGCATGGCCGGCGGCACCCCGCCACGGCGCATCATGGTGCCGTTCCGGATCACTCCGCGCGCGACAACCTGAGGAGATATGCGATGACCGGCTTCACCCCGGAATGCCTGGAGCGGATGCGCGGCGTCAGCACCGCGACGCTGACCACGCAGATGTTCAAGCGCGGCTATCGCAACATCTTCATGCAGGGAGTGCGGCCGCTGGGTGCGGACAAGGGCAATCTGGTCGGGCCCGCCTTCACGCTGCGCAACATCCCGGCGCGCGAGGACCTCGACCTGCTCTCTACCCTCGGCAACCCCGAACACCCGCAGCGCAAGGCGGTGGAAACCACGCCGGCCGGGCATGTGCTGGTGATGGACTGCCGCGGCGACACCACGGTGGCCTCGGGCGGCGAAATCCTGATGACCCGGCTCGCGGTGCGCGGCGTCGCCGGCATGGTCTCCGATGGCGGGCTGCGCGATTCCGGGCCGATCAGCAAGCTGGCGATGCCGGTCTATTGCGCCACGCCCTCGGCGCCGCTGAACCTGGTGCGGCATCACGCGGTGGAACTGAACACGCCGATCGGCTGCGGCGGCGTGGCGGTGTTCCCCGGCGACCTGATCGTCGGCGACGCCGATGGCGTGGTGGTGATCCCGGCGCACCTGGCCGAGGAGGTGGCGCGCGACGCCGCCGAGCAGGAGGCGCTGGAAGCCTTCGTGCTGACCCGCATCGCCGCCGGCCATCCGCTGCCCGGCACCTACCCGCCGAACGAGGCCACCGTGGCCGCCTATCAGGCATGGCGGAAGGCGCAGGGCTGATCCATTTGCGATCCTGATGGATAGATGAGTTATCCTGGCGGATCGCAAATGGCTCTCGACTTTGCCCCGGCAACGGGCAACAACCCTCGCGGTATGAGCGAAGGGGAGGTGGCCGATGGACCATGTTCAGGTTGGCGGGTTGCAGGTTTCGTCGCTGCTGAAGGACTTCATCGAAACCGAGGTCTTGCCGGGCACCGTGCTGGAGGCGGATTGGTTCTGGGCCGGTCTTTCCGACATCGTGCGCATCTTCGCGCCGCGCAACCAGGCGCTGCTCAAGGTCCGCGCCGAGTTGCAGGACAAGATCGACGCCTGGCACACTGCCCGCCGCGGGCAGCAGCATGACGCCGCCGCCTACGCCGCATTCCTGCGCGAAATCGGCTATCTGCGGCCCGATCCTGGCCCGTTTTCGGTCGCCACCGAGTATGTCGACGCCGAAATCGCCAGCATCGCCGGGCCGCAACTGGTGGTGCCGCTCAGCAACGCCCGCTACGCGCTGAACGCCGGCAACGCCCGCTGGGGCAGCCTGTACGATGCG
>DATJEA010000223.1:0-2008 GCA_035497095.1 Acetobacteraceae bacterium
CAGCGCGCCCCTGATATCCATCGCGAGAAAAGTCGGCGCCAGCGACGGCGGCGCCGAGACGACACCCTGGAACTGCGTCAGGCCGAGCGGGATGCCGATCGCCGCGGTCGCCAGGATGCCGATCAGCACCGCCGCACTGACCCCGCGCGCGGCGAGCCCGGCCATGATGATGAAGCCGAGGCAGGCCAGCAGCGTGGCGTGATCGGTCATCGGCCCCATCATCACCAGCGTCTCCGGGTTGCCGACCACGACGCCGGCGCCATGCAGCCCGATGATCGCCAGGAAGAAGCCGATGCCGGCGCCGATGCCGAGCTTCAGCGACAGCGGGATGGCGTTGATCAGCCACTCGCGCAGCCGCAGCAGGCTGACGATCAGGAACAGCACGCCGGACAGGAACACCGCGCCCAGCGCCACCTGCCACTGCACATGCATGCCGATCACCACGCTGAACGCGAAATAGGCGTTCAGCCCCATGCCCGGCGCCAGCGCCAGCGGGAAATTGGCGAACCAGCCCATGGCGATCGAGGCCAGCCCGGCGGCGAGGCAGGTGGCGGTGAACACCGCGCCCTGATCCATGCCGGCCTTGGCCAGAATCAGCGGATTGACCGCGACGATATAGGCCATCGCCAGCCAGGTGGTGAGGCCGGCGAGCAGCTCAGTACGCGGGGTGGTGCCCAGCGCCGCCATGTTGAAACGGGCGCAGACGGCGTTCATCGGGCGGTCTCCGTGTTACAGGCCGGTAATACCGCACCCTGCCCGCCGCCCGGCGAGTCGCGCAATCACCGCGTGCCGGTGATCGACATGCCGGTGATCGAGGCCGCCATCGCCCGCGCATCGCGCACCGGCCAGGCATCGACATCCACCCGCGCCAGGAAATCGCCGATGATGCGGTTGAAGCCGTCCGGGTCTTCCAGATTGATGCCGTGGCCGCAATTGGCCATCACCACCAGGCCCGCCGTTTCGATATGCCGCTTCATCAGCAGCCCCGGCGCCAGGCATGGCCAGTCCTCGTCGCCGGTGACGATCAAGGTCGGCACCGAGAGCGCCTGCATCTCCGCCACCAGGTCGTGCAGCGACGGCCGCTCGCGCTGCACGCCAAGCTGGGTGTTGGCCGAGCCGACCGCCGAGTGCTCGGCCAGTTGCGCCAGGAATTCGGCGAAACCGCGCGGATCCTTGTTCTGGAACTGCACCCGGGTCGGCCCGAACGCATAGCGCTCGGCAAACGCACGCATGCCGTGCGCGCGGATGAACGCCACCGTGTTCGCGCCCTCCTCGCGGAACGCCTCGCGCTTGTCCGGGTCGGCGCCATAGCCGCAGCCGCAGACGCTGAGCGACAGCGCCCGCGCGGCATGCCGGAAGCCGAAATGCAGCGTGGCGAAGCCGCCCATCGACAGCCCCACCACATGCGCCCGGGCGATGCCCAGATGGTCCAGCACCGCGGCGATGTCGTCCGTGGCGCGGTTCTGCGAATAGGCGCCGGCGTCCTCCGGCACGTCGGATGGCGGGTAGCCGCGCGCGTTGAAGGCGATCGCCCGGTAGCGCTGGCCGAAATGCCGCATCTGCGGCTCCCAGCTGCGATGGTCGCCGGCGAACTCATGCACGAAGATCACCGGCGTGCCCCGATTGGCGCGCTGCGGCCCGGTCTCCTCGTAATACAACTTCACCCCGTCATCGGCGGTGGCGTGCGGCATGGCTCCCCCCTGGGCTCAGTTCCTCGGCAGCCGCGCCACCGTCGGTGCATCCGGGTTCTGTGCGCGGTGGCGCAGCAGATGGTCGGCCAGCACGCAGGCCAGCATCGCCTCGCCCACCGGCACCGCGCGGATGCCGACACAGGGGTCGTGCCGCCCCTTGGTGACCACCTCGACCGGCTGGCCGTTGCGGTCCACCGAGTGGCGCGGCCCGAGGATCGAGCTGGTCGGCTTGACCGCGAAGCGCACCACGACGTCCTGGCCGGTCGAGATGCCGCCGAGGATGCCGCCGGCGTGGTTGGACAGGAACAGCGGCCGGC
>DATJEA010000224.1:0-5004 GCA_035497095.1 Acetobacteraceae bacterium
CTTGGCCGGCCGTGCCGGGGGATTGGCGTTTGGTTCCACACTCTGCGAGGCTTGCTGATGGCATCCACTTTCGACACTGTCGCCGGGATCATCTCCGATATTTGCGGCATCGACCGGGACACGATCACACCCGACAGCCATGCGATCGACGATCTCGGCATCGACAGCCTGGACTTTCTTGACGTGGCGTTCGCCATCGACAAGGCCTTTGCGATCAAGCTGCCGCTGGAGCAATGGACACAGGATGTGAACGGCGGCAAGGTGCCGAGCGAGCGGTATTTCGTGCTGAAGGGGCTGTGCGCCAATATCGACGAGTTGGTGGCGGCCAAGGCGGCCTGAGCCGGGGCCGCCCGCATGCGCCTGGAATATTTCGAGCTGGTGGACCGGATCGCCGATCTGGATCTCGCGGCCGGCACGATCGCCGCCGAGTGCGTGCTGCCCGAGCGGAGTACGGTGTTCGAGGGGCATTTCCCCGGCCACCCGATCCTGCCCGGCGTGCTGATGATCGAGGCGATGGCGCAGACCGGCGGCTGGCTGGTGATGGCGCGGCTCGGGTTTCGGCGGATGGCGTTCCTGGCCTCGGTGAAGGAGGCGAAGATGCGGCGGTTTCTGGCGCCGGGGCAGCCCCTGCGGGTGGAGGCCACCGAGTTGCATGAGGGCTCCGGCTACGCGGTGGCGTCGGCGCGCATCCTGGCCGATGGGCGCACGGTCGCGGATACCGAGATCACCTATCGGGTGATGGATTTTCCCAATGCCGATCTGCGCGCGGCGATGCTGAAGGCGGCGGCGCGGGTGCAGGTGCCGGCGGAGTTGCTGCCCGATGCGTGAATCCCCCGATGCGTGAATCTGGCCCGCGTGACGCATTGATCACCGGCATCGGGCTGGTCTCCAGCCTGGGCGAAGGCATGGCGGCGCATCGCGCGATACTGGCGGCCGGCCAGCCGGTGCTGGATCGGACCAGTTTCGCGCCCTGGATGGTGCATCCGCTGGCCACCCCGGACTATGACCGGATGATCCCCAAACGCGACCAGCGGCAGATGGAGCCGTGGCAGCGCATCGGCACCTATGCCGCTGGGCTGGCGCTGGAAGCGGCCGGCATCCGCGGCGACGCCGAATTGCTCGGCCGCACCCATATGCTGGTGGCGGCTGGCGGTGGCGAGCGCGATTACGAGGTGGACGCGGCGATCCTGGCCGGCATGCCGAAGGCGGCCGATCCGGCGGCCTATCTCAACGAGCATCTGATGAGCGACCTGCGGCCGACGCTGTTCCTGGCGCAGTTGTCCAATCTGCTGGCCGGCAACATCTCCATCGTGCACGGCGTGGTCGGCTCCTCGCGCACGCTGATGGGCGAGGAGGCGGCGGGCGCCGACGCGGCCAGGATCGCCTGCGCGCGGATCGCCGCCGGGCAGGGTGATCTGTTCCTGGTCGGCGGCTCGTACAACGCGCAGCGGCTGGATATCCTGCTGCAATACGAAATGGGCGGCGCGCTGTGGAAGCAGCCGTTCACCGGGGTATGGTCGCGCCGGGCAGATGGCGGCGGCATGGTGATGGGCTCGCTGGGCTGCTTCCTGGTGCTCGAGAGCCGGGCGCATGCCGAGCTGCGCGGCGCCACCGCCACGGCGCGGATCGCCGCCGTGGCGACCGATCGCTGCCGGCGCTATCCCGGCGAGGCGACGGCCAACGCGCAGCGGCAACTGGCCGGCCTCGGCGCGCTGGATGCAGCCGCGGTGCTGTCCGGCGCCAGCGGCATGGCGGCGGCGACGGCGGAGGAGGCGGTCTTCCTGGCCACCACCGGGCTGCCGGTGCGCGCCACCGCCAGCCTGCTCGGCCATAGCATGGAGCCTTCCTTTATCGCTAACCTGGCGATCGCCGCCGATGTAGTAACCCAGGGCTGGCTGTTCCCGCCGCTCGACGCCGGCGAGGCGGTGATGACCGGCCCGGTGCGCCAGGCGGTGGTGACCGGCTGGGGTCACTGGCGCGGCGAGAGCATGGCGCTGGTGGAGAAAGCAGCATGAGCCAGAATGCCGCCGATCTGGACCGCCAGGGCCGCCCGGTGGTGGTGGTCACCGGCATGGGGCTGCTGACCTCGCTCGGCGAGGGGGTGGAGGATAACTGGCGCCGTCTGTGCGCCGGCGACAGCGGCATCAGGCGGATCGGCCGGTTCGCGCTGGACGGGCTGCGTACCACCATCGCCGGCACCGTCGATTTCGTGCCGGCCGAGCCGAATTGCGCGCCGGAATTGTCCGAACGCATGGCCGACCGGGTCTGTCGGGAGGCAATCGCCCAATCCGGCATTGGCGCGCGTGGCGATTTTCCCGGCCCGCTATTTCTGGCGCTGCCGCCGGTGGAGTTGGAGTGGCCACAGCGCCAGGCGATGGCGGCCACGGTGCCTGACGCCGAGGGCTACGGCGCGCTGCTGCTGGCGGCTGGCAGCGGCGCGTTCAAGGGCTATTACGAGCGGTTCCTGTTCGGCTCGGTGGCGGAGAACCTGGCGGTGCGGTTTGGCACCAGGGGCTCGCCGGTGGCGGTCTCCACCGCGTGTGCCTCGGGCGCCACCGCCATCCAACTGGCGCTGGAGGCGATCCGGCGCGGCGAGGCGGAGGCGGCGTTGTGCGTCGGCACCGATGCCTCGGTGAACCCGGAATCGCTGGTCCGCTTTTCGCTGCTCTCGGCATTGTCCACCCGCAACGAGGTGCCGGAGGCTGCCTCGCGCCCGTTCAGCAAGGACCGCGACGGCTTTGTTATGGCCGAGGGCGCGGCGGCGCTGGTGCTGGAAAGCCTGGCCTCGGCGAAGGCGCGCGGCGCCCGCATCCTCGGCGTGGTGGAGGGCTGCGGCGAGCGGGCGGATTCGTTCCACCGCACCCGTTCCAACCCGGACGGGCGGCCGATCATCGCCAGCATGGCCGATGCGCTGGAGGATGCCGGCGTGGCGGCCGACGCGGTGGACTACATCAACGCGCACGGCACCAGCACGCCGGAAAACGATCGCATGGAGTGGCACTGCGTCGCCGCGGTGTTCGGCGAGCGGGCCGGCAGCCTGCCGATCTCGTCGACCAAGTCGATGCTCGGCCACACGCTGACCGCTGCCGGCACGATCGAGGCGGTGGTGACACTGCTGAGCCTGCGCGACCAGCGGATCGCGCCGACCATCAACTACCTGACGCCGGACCCGGCGCTGCCGCTGGACTGCGTGCCGAACGTGGCGCGCGACGCGGTGATGCGGCGGGCGATCTCCAATTCGTTCGGGTTCGGCGGGCAGAATTTGTGCCTGGTGTTGAAGCCGGAGTGAAGGCTGTTCTTTTTTGAAAAAAAGAACCAAAAAACTTTTGTTCGCCTTGCGGCGGCGGGGTGGTGGAGAGGCCGTACACTTCAAAGGGCGAGGTTTTTTGCTTTTTTGTTTTCAAACAAAGAAGACTTTCTTGCCTTAAGGGAGCCCACCGATAATGCGCGCCTTGCAGCTATTCGCCGAGCGTGACCTGCGGCTGGTCGACATCGCGCCGCCGGCGGCGCCGGGGCCGGGCGAGGTGCAGTTGCGGGTGCGCCATGTCGGGCTGAACCATATCGACGTCTGGGGTTTTCGCGGCATGGCGTTCGCCAAGCGGCAGATGCCGTTCACCGTAGCGGCCGAGGCGGCCGGCGAGATCGCGGCGATCGGGCCGGGGGTGAGCGGGCTGGCGGTGGGGCAGCGTGTGGCGCCGTTCGGGGCGATCACCTGCGGGGTGTGCCGTGCCTGTCGCGAGGGGCGGGATAATCTGTGCGAGGCGGTGGCGGGGGTGCGCGGCTTTCACCTGGGCGGGTTCGCCGAGGAGCTGACCAATCATCCGGCGCGGCTGGTGGTGCCGGTGCCGGACGGCGTGGCGCTGCGCGATGCGGCCTGCGCGCCGGTGGCCTATGGCACGGTGCAGCACATGCTGTTCGACAATGCCAGGCTGGAGGCGGGGGAGAGCATCCTGGTGCATGCCGGCGGCTCGGGGATCGGCAGCATCGCGATCCGGGTGGCCAAGGCGCTGGGCTGTACGGTGTTCACCACGGCGGGCAGCGACGCCAAGGTGGCGCAGTGCCTGGCGCTGGGGGCGGATCATGCGATCAATTATCGCGAGCAGCGGTTCGAGGGGGTGGTGCGCAAGCTGACCGGCAAGAAGGGGGTCGACGTGGTGTTCGAGCATGTCGGCGCCGATACCTGGAGCGGCTCGCTGCTGTGTTTGAAGCGCGGCGGGCGGCTGGTGACTTGCGGCGCGACGTCGGGGCCGCAGGGGAGCATCAATCTGATGCAGTTGTTTCAGCAGCAGTATCGGATTTTCGGGTCGTTCGGTTGCTCGATGCGCAATATTGGCGATGCGCTGGCGCGGATGGCAGCCGGCGTGCGGCCGGTGATCGATACCGAGTTCACGCTGGAGACCTTCCGCGACGGGTTGGCGCGGATGGAGGCGCGGGAGGTGTTCGGCAAGCTGGTCGTGGCGCTGTAGCGGGTGCCGAGGGCGCTCAAGTTCTCTCGCGTCGCGGCGCCGCTGCTGGGGGCGATGGTCGGCGGACTGTTCGCGGTGCTGCGGCGCGCCGGGCCGGAGCGGGCGGCGGATATATGTGCCTGGCTGGCGCGCAAGATCGGGCCACGACTGCGCGAGCAGAAGATCGGGCGGGCGCAGTTGCGGGCGGCGTTTCCGGAGCACGATGACGCCTGGGTGGAGGCGACGCTGATCGCCGCGTGGGACAATCTGGGGCGCGTGGTCGGCGAATACGTCCATCTGGACCGGATCTGGGATTACGACCCGGCGCGGCCGGGGGTGGGGCGGATCGAGACCGATGCCGAGCCGGCGCTGGTGGCGATGCGCGACGACGGCAAGCCGGCGCTGCTGTTCGCCGCACATCTGGCGAACTGGGAGTTGCCGGCGGTGGCGGCGGCGGCGCACGGGCTGCCGGCGGCGGTGGTGTATCGGATGCCGAACAACCGCTGGGTGGCGGCGCGCATCGAGGCGATCCGCGCCGGGCTGATGGGGCGGCTGATCC
>DATJEA010000225.1:0-5220 GCA_035497095.1 Acetobacteraceae bacterium
TGGCGGCGCGGTTGTAGCCGATCTGCAAATGGCGCTGGATGAAGCTGGTGCTGGCCTTGCCCTCGCGCGCCACCACATCCACCGCCTGGTCGAACAGCGACTTCTCGCCGTCGCTGGCCCCCGCGATGCCGGACAGCGCCGAGGCCTCGGAGTCGTCGGTGGCTTCGGTGACTTCCTCCAGATAGGCCGGCTCGCCCTGTTCGCGCAGGAAGGCGACCACCTCCTCCACCTCGCGGTCGGAGACGAATGGGCCATGCACGCGGCCGATCCGCCCGCCGCCGGCCATGTACAGCATGTCGCCCTGGCCGAGCAGCTGTTCGGCGCCCTGCTCGCCGAGGATGGTGCGGCTGTCGAACTTGCTGATCACCGTGAAGCTGATCCGGGTGGGGAAGTTGGCCTTGATGGTGCCGGTGATCACGTCCACCGACGGCCGCTGGGTCGCCATCACCACATGGATGCCGGCGGCGCGTGCCATCTGCGCCAGGCGCTGCACGGTGATCTCGATGTCCTTGCCGGCGACCATCATCAGGTCGGCCATCTCGTCGATCACCACGACGATGAACGGCAGTTTCTCCAGCGCCAGCGGCTGGTCCTCGAACACCGGCTTGCCGGTCTCGCTGTCGAAGCCGGTCTGCACCCGGCGGTTGACGATCTCGCCGCGCGCGGCCGCCTCGGCGACGCGCTGGTTGTAGCCGCCGACATTGCGCACGCTGAGCTGGCTCATCGCCCGGTAGCGCCGCTCCATCTCGCGCACCGTCCATTTCAGCGCCACCACCGCCTTGGCCGGCTCGGTCACCACCGGCGCCATCAGATGCGGGATGCCCTCGTAGACCGAGAGTTCCAGCATCTTCGGGTCGATCATGATGAGGCGCACCTCGTCCGGCGAGTGGCGGTAGAGCAGCGACAGGATCATCGCGTTGATGCCGACCGACTTGCCCGAGCCGGTGGTGCCGGCGACCAGCAGATGCGGCATGCGGGCCAGATCGGCGATCACCGGGGTGCCGCCGATGTTCTTGCCGAGCGCCAGCGACAGCGTGCCCTTGTCCTCCGCCCATTCCGGCGAGGACAGCAATTCGCTGAGATAGACGGTCTCGCGCTTCGGGTTCGGCACCTCGATGCCGATCACGTTGCGGCCGGGCACGGTGGCGATGCGCACCGCGGTCACCGACAGGCTGCGCGCCACGTCGTCGGCCAGCCCGATCACCCGCGCGGCGCGGATCCCGGGCGCCGGCTCCAGTTCGTACAGCGTCACCACCGGGCCGGGCTGATGGTCGACGATGCGGCCCTGCACGCCGTAATCGGCCAGCACCGATTCCAGCATCCGGCCGGTGGCCTCCAGCGCGTCGCGGCTGAGCGCGCCGGACGCGGCGCGGCCGGGGGCGCGGGCCAGCAGGTCGAGCGGCGGATAGTGCCAGCCGACCTCCTCCAGCGCCGGCTTCTCCGGCTTGCCGACGAGGCGGCGCAGCGAGCGGTGGCCCTGGGTGGCCGCCGCGGCGGGGGGCGCCGGCTCCGGCAGCGGCTCGGCGCGCGGCACCGACAGGCTGGAGGCGGCCAGATTGGGGGAGGGGGGTGCGGTGCGCGCATCGTGCCGCGCCGCGGCGCTGCGGGCGCTCGGGCGGGTGCCGTTGACCTTGTGGATCACCCAGGCGCCGGCCGCCGCCATCCGGGCCACGATCCGGCCGGTGAACGCGATGCCGCGCCGCAGCCAGGCCATCGCGCGGCGCAACCCGCGCGCCGCAGCCCGCCACTCGCCGAGCGTGAGGCCGAGCGTCAGCAGCGCCAGCACCACGGCGAGTGCCGCACCCAGAACGCCGATCACCCAGCCGCCATGCGCGCCGAACAGCCCGCGCCCGACGCCGCCGGCGCTCGCGGCCAGAAGAGTACCGATCGCACCGCCCGGCCCGGCGGCCACCGGCCACAGCAGGGGCTGGCCGTGCGGGCCGGGCAGCCCGGCCAGCACCGCCGCCAGCACCGGCATCGCCAGCAGCAGGCCGAGCACCCGCACCAGCGCACCGCCGCCGGCCAGGTCGTGCCGCCGGTTGGCGGTGATCCGCCAGGCCCAGGCCAGCATCGCCAGCGCCGGCAGCACGCCGGCCAGGCCGAACCATTGCAGCAGCCCGTTGGCGGTGAACGCGCCGGGCGGGCCGAGCAGGTTATGGGTGGAACCGCCGGTGGCGACGTTCCGCGACGGGTCCAGCGGATGATAGCTGGCCAGCGCCACCAGCAGCGCCACGCCGCCCAGCGCCAGCAGCAGCGCGCCGCATTCGGCGAACCGCCGCCCGATCAGCGCGCGCAACTCGGGTGACGCCAGGCGTCGAGAATATGTGGCCGCCGTCATCGATCCCCTCCAGGCGCGGCGCCGCAGCGACGGCGCTCACGCAAGACGGGAAGTATAGCCTGGAACCGGCTGACGAATGAAGGGTTGTGTGCGCAGCGGTTTCAGCCCGGCTGCCAGCCCGGCGGCGCCAGGGTGAAGCCGGCGAAATCGAACGCCGGGGCCACCACGCAACTGGCCAGGCTCCAGGCGCCCAGGCTCACGGCGGCCTGCCAGACCCCGGCCGGAACCACCGCTTGCAGCGATTCGCCGGCGCCGGCCGCCGGGCCGAGGCGCTGCTGCTCGATCCGCCGCGAATCGGCCGAGAGTTGCAGCGCGAGCGGCGCACCGGCCTGCCAGAGCCAGATTTCGGCGGCATCCACCCTGTGCCAGTGGCTGCGCTCGCCGGCCTGCAACAGGAACAGAATCGCGGTGCCGGCGCCACGGCCGCCATCCGCCGGCGCATCGCGCCAGGTCTCGCGGAAATGCCCGCCTTCCGGGTGCGGGCGCAGGTCAAGCGCCGCGATCACCGCCGCGCCGGCCAGCGCCGGGTCGCGCAGGTTCAAGCCGGATCGGCCGGGGCGGTGCGGGCCAGGCCCGGCGTTTCCATGATTTCGGCGAACCAGCCGGCCAATTGCGGCCGGCCCTCGCGCCAGGCGTCGTCGGCGAAGCGCAAATCCAGGTAGCCGAGCGCGCAGGCCACCGCGACGGCGCCGATATTCGGCGTCTTCTGCGGCAGGTCGCGCTCCAGAGCGTCGAGCGCCCGGCCGATCGCCGCCTGCTGGCGCGCCACCACCGCATCATGCGCCGCATCCGCAGCGCGCCGCTGCTCCATGCGCCGGACAATGGCGGCCTCCAGCACCCCGTCGCCGATCGCCTGCTGCTTCAGCGCCAGCCAGCGGGCGCCGCCGGCACGCGGAAACAGCGGCGGGGCGTCGCCGATGCTGTCGAGGAACTCGCAGATCACCGGGCTGTCGAACAGCGCCAGCCCATCGACGGTGATCAGGCAGGGCACCTTGGACAGCGGGTTCGCGGCCAGCAGATTGGCCGGCGACTCGTGCGGATTGCTGGAAATTTTGGTGATCTGCTGGTCGATGCCGCGAATGATCGCGCAGGCCATCACCTTGCGCACATAGGGGCTGGTCGGCGAGTAGAACAGTTTCATCGGAAATGGTCTTTCCGGCTGCGCAGGTCGGCCAAAGTCGCCACGTCCGGCGCGCGCAGGAACGGGTTGCATTCCAGCTCGTCGGACAGCTTGCTCGGCAGCGTCGGCAGGCCCATCGCGCGCAGCTCCTTCACCCGCGCCGCATAGGCGTGCAGGTCGAGATTCTCCGGATCGGCGGAGAGCGCGAAATCGGCGTTGCTCTCGGTATATTCATGGCCGCAGCACACCAGCGTCTCGCCGGGCAGCGGCGCGAATTTCATCAGGCTGGTGAACATCTCCTGCGGCGTGCCCTCCAGCAGCTTGCCGCAGCCCAGGCTGAACAGCGTGTCGCCGCACAGCAGCACCCCGCCATCAGGAAAATAGAAGCTGATATGGCCCCTGGTATGCCCCGGCGTCTCGTAGACGCGCGCGGTGGAGGCGCCGAGATCGACCTCCGAGCCTTCCCACACCTCGCGATCCAGCTTCGGCAGGCGCTGCCGGTCGGCCCGCGCGCCGATCACCGGGGCGCTGTAGCGCGAGCGGATATCCTCGGTGGCGGCGATATGGTCGCTGTGATGGTGGGTCAGCAGGATCATGTCCAGCTTGCCGCCGGCGGCGTCGATCGCCGCCTCGATCGGGCCCGCCTCGGCCGGGTCGACGATGGCGAGGCAACCGCTCTCCTCATCGCGCAGCAGCCAGGCGTAGTTGTCGGACAGAATGGCAACCGGGGTGACTGTGATCATGCCGCAAATGTAGCATCGGCGGGCGCGGTTGCAATCTCGGCGATGGAACGAAGCGGCGAAACCGCGCCGGCGTGCTATATCATCGGCATGGCGACCGACATCTACGCGGCAGCGGATTTCTACGGCACCCGCCGCGGCGGCGTGGCGGCGCTGCTGCTGCGCGAGCGGCTGGCGGCGCTGTGGCCGTCGCTGGCCCGCCAGTCGGTGCTCGGCATGGGCTACGCGGCGCCCTATCTGCGGCTGTGGCGCGAGGAGTCGGAACGCTGCATCGCGCTGACCCCGGCACAGCTCGGCGCCGCGCGCTGGCCGGCCGGCGCCGCCAACCTGGCCTGCACCGCCGAGGAAGACGCGCTGCCATTCGCCGATATGAGCTTCGACCGCATCCTGCTGATCCACGGCCTGGAGGCCGCCGACAACGCCCGCCGCATGCTGCGCGAGGTGTGGCGGGTGCTGAAGGATGACGGCCGCCTGCTGATCGTGGTGCCGAACCGCAGCGGCATGTGGGCGCATCTGGAAGGCACCCCGTTCGGCCAGGGCCAGCCCTACTCGCCGGGCCAGGTCGGCCGCCTGCTGGCCGCCGCGATGTTCCGGGTGGAACGGCGCGACACCGCGCTCTACCTGCCGCCCGGCCACGCCCGCCTGCTGCTGCGCAGCGCCCGGCTGTGGGAGAACGCCGGCCGCCGGCTGGTGCCGGGGCTGGCCGGGGTGACGATCTCCGAGGCGGTGAAGGATATGTATGCCGCGGTGCCGATGGCCAAGCCGGCGCGGCGCAAGCTGGTGCTGGTGGAGACGGCGTAAGCAAGCACTTCTTTTTGTGAACAAAAAGAAGCAAAAAAACTTTTTGATCATTGGAGTGTACGCCATCTCCGCGGCCCCGTCGCCGCAAGGCGAATGAGCGTTTTCTGGTTCTTTTTTGCAAAAAAGAACGCGCTTGCCTACGACGCCATCGCCCGCACCGGCCGCGCCGGCACCCTGCGCAGCCGGGCGATGCCGCGCCGCGCCAGCACCAGCAGCAGCAG
>DATJEA010000226.1:0-4291 GCA_035497095.1 Acetobacteraceae bacterium
GGTGGCCGGGGTGTTGCACACCAGCACACCCCGCGCGGTGCAGGCGGCGAGGTCGATGGCGGCGTTGCGGGCGCCGGGCGAGGAGATCATGCGCAGCTTCGGCAACCGGCCGATCACCGCGGCGGGGAAGCGGCTGCGTTCGCGCATCACCAGCACGGCATCGAAATCCTGCAGCGCGTTGACCAGCGCGTCGGCGGTGGGGAACGGGGTCTGGAAGAAGGTCAGCGCCGCCTTGGCGCGCAATGCCTGCCAGTCGATGCTGGCCTCGGCGATGCCCTGCCAGTCGTCCAGGATGGCGATACGGGTCATGGCGGGACTCCTTGAGATGCCGATGCAAGGTGATCTTTGGGCGAGCATGGCGCAAGATGGCGGGGCAGGGCGGGAGGACGGCGATGTACCAACTCTATGGCCGGGCCGGCTGGGGTTCGGCGCTGGTGGAGGCGCAACTGGCGGCCTATCGGCTGCCGTTCGAGATGATCGAACTGGGCGATCTGTTCCGCTCCGCCGAGGCGCGGGCGGCGCTGGTCGGGCATAACCCGATCACCCAGGTGCCGACCCTGCTGCTGCCGGATGGGCAGGTGATGACCGAGAGTGCGGCGATCACGCTGCACCTGGCCGAGGTGACCGGCAGCGCGCTGTTCGTGCCGCCGGCCGGCGATCCGACGCGGCCGCGGTTTTTGCGCTGGCTGGTGTTTCTGGTGGCCAATATCTATCCGACCTTCACCTATGGCGACGACCCCGGCCGGTTCGTCGCGGTGGAGGCGGCGCGGGAGCGGTTCCAGGCCGATGTCGGCGCCTATGCGCAACGGCTGTGGCGGGTGATGGAGGCCGAGGCGGGGGCGCCGTGGTGGCTCGGCGCGCGATTCTCGGCGCTCGATCTGTACGTCGCGGTGATGACGCATTGGGCCATGGGGCCGCGCGTGCCGGGACAGCGGCCGCGCGACTGGTTCGGCGCCGAATGCCCGAAGCTGCATGCTATCGCGCTGGCGGCGGATGCGCGGCCGGAGCTGGCGGGGGTGCTGGCGCGGAACTTCGCCAGGGCGTAGATATCGCTACCATCGCAACGCCCGGTACGGAGCAGCAGCCATGGCGCCTCGGCATGATGGGTTGGAGGCCGCGCTCAGCGGCATTTCCGGCATTCTGGTGACCCCGTTCGATGCCGAGGATCGCCTCGCGCCGGCGCGGCTGCGGCCGGTGGTCGACCGGGCGATCGGCGCCGGGGTGCATATCCTGGTGGCCAACGGCAACACCAGCGAGTTCTACGCGCTGAGCACCGCCGAAGCCGAAGCCATGGTGCATGCCGCCGCCGAGCAGATCGACGGCCGGGTGCCGCTGCTGGCCGGGATCGGCCGGGCGCTGCCGGATGCGCTGGCGCTGGCGCGGGCCTCGGCGGTGGCCGGTGCGGCCGGGCTGATGGTGCACCAGCCGCCCGATCCGTTCGTCGCACCGCGCGGCGTGGTGGAGTACGTGCGCCGTATCGCCGAGGCCGGGCGCGGGCTGCCGGTGGTGCTGTATCTGCGCAATGACGGCATCGGGCTGGACGCCATCGCAGACCTGTGCGGGCTGCCGGAGGTGGTCGGGGTGAAATGGGCGTCGCCGACGCCGCTGCGGCTGGCGGCGGCGATCCGCCGGGCGGACGCGCGGATTACCTGGGTCGGCGGGCTGGCCGAGACCTGGGCGCCGCCGCTCTGCGCGGTGGGGGCGCGCGGCTTCACCTCCGGGCTGATCAATGTCTGGCCGGCGCATTCGGTGGCGATCCATCGGGCGCTGGCGGCGCACGATTATCCGGGCGCGATGACGCTGATCGCGCAGATGGCGGAGTTCGAGGCGCTGCGGGCCGAGGAGGGCAACGGCACCAACGTGTCGGTGGTGAAGGCGGCGCTGGCGCTGCTCGGCAATGATTGCGGCCATGTGCGGGCGCCGGGGGCCTGGCCGCTCTCCGCCGTGCAACAGCGGCGGCTGGCGGTGTTGCTGGGCGAATGGGGGCTGACCGGGCGGGCCAAGGCGGCGGAGTAGCGTTCCCAGCTGTTGCTCCGGCCTGCCAAGCGGTGCTTGGATTGCGGGCCAACAGGAGGAACGCATGGACAAGATAGCAATCATCGGCGCCGGCTTTATCGGCCGCGCCTGGGCGATCGTGTTCGCGCGGGCCGGGTTCGCGGTGCAGGTCTGGGACCCGGTGGTGGCGGCGACCGGCGCGGCACGGGGCTTCATCGCCGAGCGGCTGCCGGAACTGCATCAACTGGGGCTGCTGGCCGATCCACCGGAGCAGGTGCTGGCGCGGATCAGCCCGATGGCCACGTTGGAAGCGGCGCTCGATGGCGTGCTGCATGCGCAGGAGAGCGGGCCGGAGGTGGTGGAGACCAAGCAGGCGCTGTTCGCCCGCATGGACGCCATCGCAGCACCTGGCACGGTGCTGGCCAGTTCCACCTCCGGCATCCCGGCCAGTGCCTTCACCGAAGGGCTGAAGGGCGCCGCGCGCTGCCTGGTGGCGCATCCGGTGAACCCGCCCTACCTGGTGCCGGTGGTGGAACTCTGCCCGTCGCCGTGGACCGGCGACGCGGTGCTGGCGCAGAGCCGGGCGCTGATGCAACGCGCCGGGATGGTGCCGGCGACGGTGAAGCGCGAGATCGCCGGCTTCGTGCTGAACCGGCTGCAGATCGTGCTGGTCAGCGAGGCGTTCCGGCTGGTGGCGGATAACGTGATCTCGGTGGAGGACCTGGACGCCACGGTGAAGCACGGGCTCGGGCTGCGCTGGTCGTTCATGGGGCCGTTCGAGACCATCGACCTCAACGCGCCGGGCGGGGTTGCCGATTACGTGAAGCGTTACGGCGCGCTGTATGAGCAGGTGCAGAACGAGCAGAACACCATCGTGCTGACCGACGAGATCGTCGAGGATATCGAGGCGGCGCGCCGCAAGCAGCTGCCGGAGGCGCAGTTGCCGGTGCGCGGCGCGTGGCGCGATCGGCGGCTGATGGCGCTGCTGGCGCACAAGAAGGCGCAACCGGATTCCTGATGCCGCCAGCGGCGAGCTGCGCGGCGGCTGGCCGGTGGTGCTGGCCTGCTTCGGCATGGCGGTGTTCGCCTGGGGGTTCGGGTTCTACGGCGTCTCGGTATACGTGGCGGAACTGCATGCCACGCGGGGCTGGTCGGCCAGCCTGATCTCGGCGGCGACCATGCTGTATTACCTGGGCAGCGCGCTGCTGCTGACCCGGGTGCCGGGCTGGATCGATCTGCTGGGGCCGCGGGCGGTGCTGCTCGGCGGCGGGGCGGCGCTGCTGCTGGGCGCCAGCGTCATCGCGCTGGCCGGGCAGCCGTGGCAGATGTTCGCCGGCTTCCTGCTGATGGGGCTGGGCTGGGCCTGCACCTCGACCGCGGCGGTGGTGGGGACGCTGGCGCTGTGGTTCGAGCAGCGACGGGGGCTGGCGATCAACCTGGCGCTGAACGGCGCCAGCGCCGGCGGGTTCACCATCGCGCCGGCGCTGGTGTGGCTGGCGCATAAGTACGGGCTGTCGGTGGCGGTGCCCGGCCTCGGCACGCTGCTGCTGGTGCTGCTGGTGCCGCTGGTGGTGCTGGCCAGCATGCGGCCGCGGCTGCCGCACGTGACACATGCCGGTGCGCGGCCGGCGGCGGGCCGGGGGCAGGCGTTGCGTGACCCGCATTTCTGGTCGGTGGCGGCACCGTTCGGCCTGGCGATCGCCGCCCAGGTGGGACTGATCGTGCATCAGGTGAACTTCCTGCTGCCGCATCTGGGCGCCGAGGGGGCGGGCATCGCGGTCGGGCTTACCTCGCTCTGCGCGGTGATCGGCCGGCTGGGGCTGGGGGCCGTGGTCGACCGGGTGGACCAGCGGCGGGCGGCGGCGCTCGGCATGGCGGTGCAGGTGGTGGGCGAGGTGCTGATGCTGAGCCTGCCGGGGGTGCCGGCGGCGCTGTATCTCGGCTGCGTGTGCTTCGGGCTGTCGGTGGGCAACACCATCACGCTGCCCTCGGTGATCATCCAGCGCGAGTTCCCGGCCGCCAGCTTCGGGCTGCTGGTGGGGCTGGCGACGGCGAGCGGGCAGTTGTTCTACGCCTTCGCACCGGCACTGATGGGCGCGGCGCACGACCTCACCGGCGGTTATACCGTGCCGCTGGCGGGGTGCGCGGTGCTGGAAGCGGTGGGGGCGGTGATGCTTTTGACGTGGCGGGGGAAGGAAGTAAGGGTTCTTTTTTGAAAAAAAGAACCAAAAAACTTTTGATCGCCTTGCAACTATTGAGGTGCGGAGACACCGGAGTCTCCAAAATGAATAACGTT
>DATJEA010000227.1:0-3502 GCA_035497095.1 Acetobacteraceae bacterium
TCCTGGGCGTGGTCGGCGCCGGCGGCATCGGCTTGCAGATCGCCGAGCGGATCAAGGTGCGCTACTGGGACGAGGTGGCGTTCATCATCCTGCTGATCCTGGCGACCGTGGCGGTAATCGATTTCATCTCCGCACGGATCAGGCGCAGGGTCAGCGAATAGCCTTCCCCGGAGTCCGGGAAGCTCGCCCAGACTCCAGGGAAGGGAAAGTTTTTTTGCTTCTTTTTGTTCACAAAAAGAAGACCTCCCCTTATCCAGCCGGCGGCATAGTCCGCGCCAGCGGCGGCAGCGCCAGGACCTTCGCATACCAGGCCTCCAGCTTCGGATGCCCCGGCCGCCAGGGCTCATTGGGGTAGCGGAAATCCAGGTAACCAAGCGCGCAGGCGATGGTGATCTCGCCGATGGTGGCAAGCTGGCCGAGCTGGCCGGCCTCGCTCTCCAGCGCCTCGACCGAGCGGGTGACCTTGCCGCGCTGCTGGGCGATGTAGTCCACCCGGCCCTGGTCCTGCGGCAGCGCCAACTCGCGCCGGCGCGGCTGGCTGGCGTCCAGGATGCCGTCGCCCAGCGCCTGCTGGCGCAACGCGGTCCAGCGGGCCGGGCCGGGCGGCGGGAACAGCTTCGGCGCGTCGCCCAGGCTGTCGAGATACTCGCAGATCACCGGGCTGTCGTACAGCGAGACGCCGTCATCGGTGACCAGGGTGGGGATTTTCGACAGCGGGTTGATCGGGATCAGCGCCGGGTCGGTGGTGCCGACCTTCCAGAGTTCGAGCCGGCTGTCGATGCCGCGGGCGATGGCGCAGGCCAATGCCTTGCGGGCATAGGGGCTGGCGGGGGAATAGGCGAATTTCATGGCGATGCTCCGTGTCAGAGCCAGAACAGTGGGGCCGTATGGCGCTGCGAGCAAGCGGGGGCTGGCCGTCTCGCCCGGAAGCGGCGATGATGGCGGCCACAGTGTCGCCAGGGAGACCCCACCATGAGCGCCGACGCCAACCGTGTGATCCTGACCGGAGAAAACCCGTTCATCCGCCTCAGCGCCACCGATGACGGCCCGATCACCACCAATGCCAGCTTCTGGCGCATCACGCTGTCGCCGGCCGGGCCCGGCCATGTGCTGTATCTCAAGAGCGAGCTGACCGACGGCGCCTGGCGCATCTACAGCGACAACATCGCCATGGCGCGCTGGCTGCAATCCACCGTGCAGGGCATGCTGAACCCGGAACTGGCCGATGAGCGCCTGCCCGCCACGCTGGCCCGGTTCCGCCGCCACGGCGACGCCCGCGACGCCTGGACCGAGCGGCTGGATACCGGCGAGGAGCGCATCGCGCTCACCTGGTATCGCATCGGCGAGCCGCTGCTGCTGCACACCCAGCCGTTCGAGGACCCGGCGCGGCGCTACGGGCTGTGCACCGTGCTGGTGCCGGCGCTGGGCGCCCAGGTGACCCGCAACGGCGTGACCGCGGCCGGCCAGCCCTGGGCGCGGGAGCGTGAGGGCCGGGCGTTCAGCACCTGCGCGCTGGCTTTCTCGGAAAGCTGGACGGAGCGGCGGTAACAAGATGAACGATATCGCGCTGCTGAACTACCCGGACGCCAAGCTGCGCGCGATCCTGCAAGGCGTCCACACCATCGCCATGGCCGGCGCCTCGTCGAACTGGAACCGGCCCAGCTACTTCGTGATGAAGTATCTGCAATCGAAGGGCTACCGGGTCATCCCGGTCAACCCCGGCACCGCCGGCCAGCAACTGCTGGGCGAGACGGTGTACGCCAGCCTGCGCGACATCCCCGACAAGATCGACATGGTCGACGTGTTCCGCGCCTCGGCGCAGGTACCGCCGATCGTCGAGGACGCGATCGCGATCGGCGCCAAGGTGGTGTGGATGCAGCTTGGCGTCCGCCACGACGAAGCCGCCGCCCGCGCCGAACAGGCCGGCATCGAGGTGGTGATGGATCGCTGCCCGAAGATCGAATACGGCCGGCTGGGCGGCGAATTGTCGCGCGGCGGGGTCAATTCCGGGCTGATCCGCAACCGCCCCGCCGAAGCGCCCACCGAGCGGCGCGGCAAGCGCCACCCGGCGCCGGACCGTTCGGCGAATTTCGGTTTCGACACGCTGGCGATCCATGCCGGCGCCGCACCGGACAGCGCCACCGGCGCCCGCATCACGCCGATCTACCAGACCAGCGCCTATGTGTTCGAGGATGTCGACCACGCCGCCTCGCTGTTCAATCTGCATGATTTCGGCCATGTCTACGCCCGGCTCTCCAACCCCACCGTCTCGGTGCTGGAGGAGCGGGTGGCGGCGCTGGAAGGCGGGCGGGCGGCGGTGGCCGCGGCCTCCGGCCATGCCGCGCAGTTCCTCACCTTCTTCACGCTGCTGTCGCCGGGTGACGAGTTTCTCGCCAGTCGCAACCTGTATGGCGGCTCGCTCACCCAATTCTCGCTGTCGTTCAAGAAGCTGGGCTGGGGCTGCCATTTCGTCGACCCGACCGACCCGGAGAATTTCCGCGCCGCACTGACCCCGAAATGCAAGGCGATCTTCGTCGAGAGCCTGGCAAACCCCGGCGGCATCGTCAGCGACCTGCGGGCGATCGCCGATATCGCGCATGGCGCCGGCATCCCGCTGATCGTCGACAACACGCTGGCCAGCCCCTATCTGTGCCGGCCGTTCGAGCATGGCGCCGACCTGGTGCTCCACTCGATGACCAAGTTCCTCGGCGGCCACGGCAATTCGCTCGGCGGCGTGGTGGTGGAATCCGGCAAGTTCGACTGGTCGGCAGGCAACCGCTTCCCCAGCCTCAGCGACCCGGAACCGGCCTATCACGGCCTCAAATTCCACGAAAATTTCGGCGATTTCGCCTTCACCACCAAGGCGCGGGCGGTGGGCCTGCGCGATTTCGGGCCGACCCTGGCGCCGATGAACGCCTTCCTGATCCTGACCGGCATCGAGACCCTGCCGCTGCGCATGGAGCGCCATGTCGCCAACGCCGGCAAGGTGGCGGCGTTCCTGGCCGCCGATCCGCGCGTCGCCTGGGTCTCCTACGCCGGCCTGCCGGACAGCCCGTACCACGCCCTCGCCCAACGCTACATGCCGCGCGGCGCCGGCTCGGTGTTCACCTTCGGGGTCAAGGGCGGGTTCAAGGCGGGAACCAGGCTGGTCGAATCGGTGCGGCTGTTCTCCCACCTGGCCAATCTTGGCGACACCCGCAGCCTGATCCTGCACCCGGCCTCGACCACCCACCGCCAACTGACCGACGAACAACAAATCGCCGCCGGCGCCGGGCCGGACGTGGTGCGACTGTCGATCGGACTGGAGAACGCCGAGGACCTGATCCGCGATCTGGATGAGGCGCTGGGGTAAGGCAAGGAAGTCTTCTTTTTGTGAACAAAAAGAAGCAAAAAAACTTCATGACGGCGCTTCGCGCCCTTGGGGGACTGGAGACCCTGTCCTCTCCGCCCGCCCGAGGTTGCAAGGCGAATGAAGTTTTTTGCGCGCTTTTTTTCAAAAAAG
>DATJEA010000228.1:0-2355 GCA_035497095.1 Acetobacteraceae bacterium
GGCCGGCCGCAGCACCGCCGCCGGCCCGTCCGCCTGTCGCGCGGCGCGAAAATGCAGCACCGCCCCGCTGACCCACACGTCAAACCCTTCATGCTGCGCCAGGGTCACCAGCAAATCCCACTCGGTGATGGCGCGGCTGAACTGATCGAGCGTGATCCGGTCATGATCGCGCTGCCAGTAGCGGCCGACCAGCGTCGTGGTGGCCTGCACATCAGCTTGCAGCCCGTGCCGCTCGGCCAGCAGCGTGGCGATCTCGCTCGCCGTGCGGTTGGCGAAGGTCTCCTGGGTGCGCGCCTCGATCAGCGCCGCGGTGCGGTCGCGCCCGGCCAGCCACAGCATGCGGCTGATCGGGTCGATCTCCACCCGGTCCACCGCGCCCTGCACCAGGCTGCTCCACGTGAGCCCGCCATCCAGCGAAACCGCAATCTCCGCCGCGATCTCATCGGTCGCCGCCCACGGCGCCGCCAGCATCGCGCCCAGCGCCACGGCGACGTGAAACCGGTCGGCGGCATAATGGTTGTTGCTGCGGATTTCCGCCTCCACCACGCCCGGCACCTCGCCGCCATTGGCCAGCAGCCGCAGCCGCGGCGCCCGCGCGTCGGGCAGCAGGTTATTGAACGGCAATGCCGCCTCCCGCCTGCGGATCGACCGCCGGAATCCGCAAACTCACCACGCCGGAGAGCATCGGATCAGACAGCCCATTGGCCTCGGCGATGCGCACCCATTGCGTCGCATCGCCAAGCTGTTCGGCGGCGACCCGAAACAGGTTGCCGCCCACCACCGTCACCACACGCATGCCGCCTCCCTCAGTTTGGCGAAACCGGCGGACCCGCCTGCAACAGATTGCCCCGCGCCCGCCGCACATAGCCGCGCGCACCGGCCAGCGCCGCCGCCTGCCCCGCCGCATCGGTGGCCGCCATGAGCCCCGTCGCGCCGGCCGGCGATGCCGCCCCCAGCGCCGCGCCGGCCACCGCCAGCCCGCCGTCGATCGCCCCGGCGGCGCCCTCCAGCGCCAGCGTCGCCGCGCCATAGGATGCAGTGCCGAACCGGGTCGCCGCCGGATCGCCCAGCGCCGCCAGCGGCCCGGCCAGATCGACCGCGCCGAACCCGGCCGCCGCCGCCAGGTCGCCCAGCGCGTCGGCGGCCAACCCCAGCCCCGCCGCCACCACCGCCTCCGCCTCGTCGCGCAGCACGGTGCAGGCGATGCGATAGGGAATCCAGTTCGGCCGCGCGAAGTCGGCCTGGAACACCGAGACCACCACCGAGTAGAAAAACCCCGCCCAGGACAGCGGCCAGACCGAGCCATCGGCGCGCACCAGATCGACCAGCCGGGCGCGGGTGGCGGCATCCTCGCCGGCAAACACGCCACGCCAGGTGATCGGCGCGTCATCGCGGCCCAGCGCGTCGATCACCCTGGCGCCGCCCGGCAGATGATGCACCGCCAGATGCTGCCGGCCGCCCCAGGTGATCCCCTCGGGCAATTCGAAACCCTGCAGGGCCAGCGGCCCCAGCCACAGCGTGCCGCTCATCGCTTAACTCCCCTGCAACGCGCCGGGCCAGGCCGGGCTGCTGCGCGGATCGAACGCCGTGCCGCCGGCCTGCGGCCCGCCCGCCTGCCGCGCCAGTTCACGCGCCATCCAGCGCCCGACCCGCATGCCGTCGAGAAACACGTCACCCCCACCCGGCCCGCCGCCGTGGCCAGGCGCCGGACTTGCAGTCAGGCTCTGCGGCTCAGCCAGACGCGGCAGCAGCCGCGTTGCCGATGGCGGGTCGGCCGCCCCGGCGTCACGCTGGCTGCGGTCAGCCAGCTGCGGCGTCATCCCCTCCGGCGCCATCGCGCGCCGCGCCGCCACGGTCATCGGCGGCAACCACGGCAGCCGCGGCGTCACCGGCACCGCGCCGCCCGGCCGCTCGACCGGCATCGCCCGCGACGGCGCAAACCGCGCCATCTCCGCTGGCTGTGCCGCATGGCGCTGCGGCGCCGGCAACGGTGACGCAGGCTGCGCCGGCAAAGTCTTTGTCGCCCAAAGCGACACCTCCGGCCGCACCATCGGCGCCACCGCCGGCGTCACCGGCAGCCTCGGCCCGCGCACAGCCGGCGGCGCGAATGTCCCCATCACCGCGGCCGGGTGGCGCGATGGGGCCGCCGCACCCAGCGCCGGCGCGGTCCGTCGCGCGATGGATGGCGATAATACCGCATTGCCCGCCAGCGCCACGCTGACCCGCGGCGCAACCGCTGTCCCAACCGAACGCGCCAGCTCCGGCCCAGCCACCGGCCACTCCGCCGCCGCCAACGGCCCAGGCGGCAACCGCCCGCCCACCGGCTGAATCCCACCGCGCGGCGCGGCAATCCCC
>DATJEA010000229.1:0-5014 GCA_035497095.1 Acetobacteraceae bacterium
CGGCCGAAGAGGCTCAGCCGCTTCTGAAGGCCGAGGACCTGCACGTGCACTTCCGTACCGGCGCCGGCATCGTGCGCGCCGTCAATGGCATCGACTTCACGGTGCGTGCCAAGGAAACGCTGGGGCTGGTTGGCGAATCCGGCAGCGGCAAGACCACGCTCGGCCGGGCGGTGCTGCGCCTGCTCACGCCCAATGCCGGGCGTATCCTGTTCGACGGCGTCGATATCACCAATCTTTCTCGCCGCGCCCTGCGCCCGATCCGCCCGCGCATGCAACTGGTGTTCCAGGACCCGTTCGCCTCGCTCAATCCACGAATGACGGTGGGCGGCATCGTCGGCGCGCCGCTCACCGTGCATCGGCGGATGGGGCATCGCCGTGCCGGGCGCGCCGAGCGCGAGACGGCGGTGAGCGAGGCGCTGCAACTGGTCGGCCTGCCGCGCGGCGCCGCCGAGCGCTACCCGCATGAATTTTCCGGCGGGCAGCGCCAGCGGATCGGCATTGCGCGGGCACTGATCCTGCGGCCGGATTTCCTGGTCGCGGATGAACCGGTTTCGGCGCTCGACGTGTCGATCCAGGCGCAGGTGATCAACCTGCTGCTCGAACTCCAGTCCCGACTCAACCTGGCCATCCTGTTCATCGCCCACGACCTTGCCGTGGTCGGGCACATCTCGGACCGCATCGCGGTGATGTATCTCGGCCGCATCGTGGAGCTTGGGCCGACGCGCGCGGTGCTCTCCCGGCCGCTGCACCCCTATACCGAGGCGCTGTTCGCCGCCGCACCGGTGCCGGACCCTCGCCGTCGCGGCCAGCGGGCATTGCTCACCGGCGACATGCCGAGCCCGATCGCCCCGCCGTCGGGCTGCGCCTTCCGCACGCGTTGCCGCTACGTCCTGCCCGCCTGCGCCGGCGACCGCCCGGCGTTTCGCGAAAAGCAGCCTGGGCACTTTACCGCCTGCATCCGCGACGACCTCACCCTCGGCCCCTCCCCACAGGGAAGCCTCGCATGACTTTTACCGTGGTTGCCCGGCCACCGGCCAACTCGGTGTTGCGATGGCGACCCGTGCGCCCGCCATCGGCAATCGCTGTCCGGTGGTGGTGCCCGGATACGGCGCGGGCGCGGCGCAACTGATCTCCGATCCGCGGCTGACCCAACTCTGTGGCCGCCTGCTTGCCGTTGGCCTGTCCGCTCCGCAGGTGATCGAGCAGTTGTGCGCCAATGATCCACGCAGCGACCGTCGGCAGATCGGCGTGGTCGACGCGTGCGGGCGCGCCGCCGCCTGGAGCGCGCCTGGCTCCAGCGGCTTCTCCGGCCATGTCTATGGGTTCCGAGGGCTCGGCCCTTGGCGGGGTCTGGGGCGGAGCCCCAGCCTTGCCTTATCTGAACTTCGCCAACCGCCCGACCGGCGTGCCCAGCACCTCGTCCTCGCGCATCACCTGCTGCCCGCGGACGATGGTGGCCACTGGCCAGCCGGTTATCTGCATGCCGGCGAACGGGGTCCAGCCGCAGGGCGAGGCGATCCAGTCTTCTTCGATGCGGCGTTGGCGGCGCATGTCCACCAGGGTGAAATCGGCGTCGTAGCCGGCGGCCAGCCGGCCTTTGCCGACCAGGCCGTAGATGCGTGCCGGGCCGGCGCACATCAGGTCGACCATGCGGGCCAGGCTCAGCCGGCCGGCGTTGACGTGGTCCAGCATCACCGGCACCAGGGTTTGCACCCCGGTCAGCCCGGCGGCCACCTCCGGCCAGGGGCGCTCCTTGGCGGCGCGGGAGTGCGGCGCGTGGTCGGAACCGATGGTGTCCACGGTGCCGTCGCGGACTGCCGCCCAGGCCGCCTCCCAGTGCCGGCGGCCGCGGATCGGCGGGTTCATCACGCCGTAGCCCTTCAGGGTTTCATAGGCTTCCGGCGCCACCTGGGTCAGGTGGTTGACCAGCACCTCCACCGAGGCGATGTCGCGGTAGTCCTTCAGGTAGTCCAGTTCCTCGGCGGTGGAGACGTGCAGGATATGCGCCGGCCGCGCGGTCTTGCGGGCCAGCGCCATCAGCCGGCGGGTGCCGAGGAAGGCGGCCTCCTCGTCGCGCCATTCCATGTGGCGGGCATAGGGTTCGCCGGATTTGAACAGTTTCTTGCGGGCCTGCAGCCGGTATTCGTCCTCGCTGTGATAGGCGATGGTGCGGCGGCCGGCGCGCATCACCCGCTCCAGGCTCTCGTCGTCCTCCACCATCAGGTCGCCGGTGGAGGAGCCGGCGAATACCTTGATGGCGCAGACGCCGCGCCCGACTTCCAGACTGGCGAGGTGCGGGATGTTGGTGCGGGTGCCGCCGACATAGAGGCCCATGTCGCACCAGGCGCTGGCCTCGGCGTAGCCCTGTTTCCAGGCCAGGTGTTCGGCGTCGGTGATCGAGGGGCTGGTGTTCGGCATGTCGAACACCGTGGTGACGCCGCCCAGCACGGCAGCCCGGGTGCCGGTGGGAATGCTCTCGACGGCCTTGTCGCCGGGGTCGCGCAGATGCACATGCGGGTCGATCAGGCCGGGCAGCACATGCAGGCCGGTGGCGTCGATGCTCTGCTCGGCGGTGGCGTCGGCGGCGACGCCGAGGGCGGCGATGTGGCCGGCGCGCACGCCGACGCTGGTCTGCTCCATGCCCCAGGGCAGCACGCAGGTGCCACCACGGATCACCAGATCGAAATGCGCGGCCATCATCGGTCCTCCTGCGGGTTGTGCAGTCCGTTTCCGACAGCGGGCCGCGCGATGCAAGCCCGCCATCTTGCCAACCGCCGCGTGACGGCCAATCTTGATGCCATGACCAACCAAAGCCAAACCGCGCATCTGGCCCTGCTCCCCGATCGAGGGGTGATCGAGGTGGCGGGCCAGGACCGTGTCGCCTTCCTGCAAGGGCTGGTGTCCAACGATGTGGCGCTGGTGGCGCCGGGCGTCGCGGTCTGGGCCGCGCTGTTGACGCCGCAGGGCAAGTGGCTGGCGGATTTCTTCATATTGGCCGATGGCGAGCGCCTGCTGCTCGACTGCCAGCGCGACCAGGCGCCGATGCTGGCGCAGAAGCTCGGCCGCTTCCGGCTGCGCGCCAAGGTGACGGTGGCCGATGTCTCCGATGCCTGGCGGGTCCACGCCGCCTGGGGCGCGCCGCCCGCGCCGCCGCCGGGCGCCGTCGCGGCACCCGACCCACGGCTGCCGGAGGCCGGTTGGCGCATCCTGGCCGCCACCGCCCTGGCCGCCCCCGATGATTTCGCCGCCTGGGATCGCCACCGGCTCCGGCTCGGGCTGCCGGATGGCGCCCGCGATCTGGAGGCCGACAAGACGGTGCTGCTGGAGGCCGGGTTCGACGAGTTGCACGGCGTGTCCTGGAGCAAGGGCTGCTATATGGGCCAGGAACTCACCGCACGGACCAAATATCGCGGCCTGATCAAGCGCCGGCTGGTGCCGGTGGCGATCGCCGGACCGCTGCCGCCGCCCGGCACGCCGGTGCTGCGCGACGGGGTAGAGGTCGGCGTGATGCGCTCCGGGGTCGATGACATCGGGCTGGCGCAACTGCGGCGCAACGCGATGGAGGGCACGCTCAGTTGCGGCGACGCCACGCTGACGCCGCGCATCCCGGCCTGGATGGCATCACCGGAGCCCGCCGCATGACCGAGCCGCCGACCCCGACCCAGGTGCTCGACTGGGAGTCGCGCTATCGGGACGGCACCGCCAGATGGGAGCGCGGTGTGGTCAATCCGGCGCTGACGGGTTTCCTCGCCGACGGCACGCTGTCGCCCGGCCGCATCCTGGTGCCCGGCGCCGGCCGCAGCCCGGAGCCGCTGGTGCTGGCGCGGGCGGGGTTCGCGGTGGTGACGGTGGATGTTTCGCCCAGCGCGGTGGCGGCGCAGCAGGAGCAGCTTGCCGGCACCAGCGGCCGCGCCGAGCTGGCCGATCTGTTCACCTGGCAGCCGGAGCAGAAGCTGGACGCGATCTACGACCAGGCCTGCCTGTGCGCGCTGCCGCCGGCGCTGCTGCCCGACTATGCCGCGCGGCTGGCCGAATGGCTGCGGCCGGGCGGCGTGCTGGTGGAATTGTTCCTGCAACGCGACAGCGACGGCGGCCCGCCGTTCCATTGCGACATCGCCCGGATGCGCGAATTGTTTCCGGATCGGCTGTGGGCCTGGCCGGCGACGGTCGCCGCGCCCTCGCCGGCCAGCCCGGCCGGCTTCAGCGAAATCCCGACCGCGTTGCGGCGGCGCTGAGCGGGGCGGGGGCGATGGTGGAGCCCGGGCTCTATATTGCCTTCCTCGCCGCCACGGCGCTGCTGATGGCGATACCGGGGCCGAATGTGGCGCTGATCGTCGCCCACAGCCTCCGGCATGGCACCAGATTCGGCCTGCTGACGGTGGCCGGCACCAGTGCGGCGATGGTGGTGCAGCTTGGCGTGGTGTGGCTCGGCATGGCGCAATTGCTCGGCGCGCTGGCCGGGCTGTTCGACTGGCTGCGCTGGCTCGGCGTGGCGTACCTGCTGTGGCTCGGGCTGCGGCACTGGCGGGCGCCGGTGGTGGACCTGACGCTGGTGCCGGCGCAGCCGCGCTCGGCGCCGGCGATCTTCTGGCGCGGCGCGCTGGTGAGCCTCACCAACCCTAAAACATTGGTGTTCTACGGTGCGTTTTTTCCGCAGTTCGTGACCCCTGGGGTGGGCGCGGTGGGGGCGCAGGTATTGGTATTGGCGGTGAGCTTCCTGGCCGTGGCGGTGGTGCTGGACAGCGCCTGGGCGCTGCTGGCCGGCCGCGCCCGGCCGCTGCTGGCGGCGCATGGCCGGCTGCGCAACCGGGTCTCCGGCGGGCTGCTGGTGGGGGCGGGGGTCGGGCTGGCACTGGCACGGCGGTAGGCAAGGAAGGTCTTCTTTCTGTGAACAAAAAGAAGCAAAAAAACTTCATGATGGCGCTTCGCGCCCTGGGGCTGGAGACTCTGCCCTCTCCGCCCGACCGGCGTTGCAAGGCGGATGAAGTTTTTTGCGCGCTTTTTTTCAAAAAAG
>DATJEA010000230.1:0-7051 GCA_035497095.1 Acetobacteraceae bacterium
GCGCGAGACGGTCGAGCCGCGCCAGGGTGCGGCGCAGACGGATCCAGACCAGCACCAGCAGCGGCGCCAACGCCCGGTGGCGCGCGGCGACCGCGGCCACACCGGCGCACAGATCGGCGATGTGGGGGAGATAGCGTTGGCCGAGCGCGGTGGCGGGGGTGGCGGGATGCATTGACGTTAGTTTTACTGACGTTCCTCCTTCGCTGCAAGCAAAACCGGGGAGCGATTTCGCATGCCGGCGGCATTGCGGATGCCGCCGCGTGCGAACTGTCATCAACGTGATGATATCAGCAGGCAAGCGGCGCTTTTTTGAAAAAAAACGCGCAAAAAACTTCATTCGCCTTGCAACCTCGGGCCGGCGGAGAGGGCGGAGTCTCCAAACCCAGCGCGCGAAGCGCCGTCATGAAGTTTTTTTGCTTCTTTTTGTTCACAAAAAGAAGACCTTCCTTCCCTCCCCTGGCCGCCAACACGCAGCGCGACAACAGCCAGGATTTTATTTGAGCCTGTCTTCCACCATCTTCCGCCACGGCGCACCCGCCGGCGCTGCTGCCAGCGCCCGGCGGAACTCCGCGGCCGTCGTCGGTGTCACCCGCCCATCGGCGCGGGTCTGCGCCTCCGCCGCCTCGGCCGCCAGTTCCGGCTCCCAGCGCTGCGCCAGCGCGATCTTCCAGGCGGCGGCGGCGGCGGCGTAGCGGCCGCGCGCGGCCTCGGCGGTGCCCAGCAGCACATAGCCCTTGCGCGCCGATTCGGTGCGCGGGTCCAGTTTCTCCAACCCGGCGCGCAGTTGCGCGATCAGCGCGTCGTCCTGCTGCGCGCGCGCCTGGGCGGCGGCGATGCGGGCGGCGAGCGGCGCCGCCGGCATGTCGGGGTGCCCGTCCGGCAGATACAGCAGCAGCGCCGCCGCCGGCACCAGCACCAGCGTCGCCAGCAGCGGCAATCGGCTGGCGCGGCGCGGTGCCGCGTCGTCGGTGGCGGCAGCGGCCAGCATGCGGCGCTGCACCTCCAGCGTGGCGCTGGCGTGTTCGGTCGCACCCAGCCGCCCGGCGGCCAGTTCGCGGTCCAGTTCCACCAGTTGCGCCCGGTGCAGCGCCAGCGCCGCGTCGCGCCGGCCGCGCGGCGAGGCGGCCGCGCGCAGGCTGAACAGCAGCGGCGCCAAGGCGACAAGGGCCAGCACGGCCGCGCCGGCGAAGGTGGTGAGCATCGTGGTATCCACAGCGTGCGGTCCGGTGTTCCGTCAGGTTTTCATCAGGTCACGCAGCCGCGCCTGTTCGGCCTCGGAAAGCGGCTCCGGCGGCTTCGGCCGGTTGCGGCGATGCAGCAGCACCACCAGCCCGCCCATGCCCAGCGCCAGCACCGGCGAGCCCCACAGCAGCAGCGTCTGCCATTCCAGCGGCGGGCTCAGCCGCACGAAATTGCCGTAGCGCGCCACCATCCAGGCCACCACCTGGGCATCGGTGTCGCCGGCCACCACGCGCTGGCGCACGATGCGCCGCAGGTCACGCGCGAGGTCGGCACCGCTGTCCTCGATGCTCTCGTTCTGGCAGACCAGGCAGCGCAACTGCCGGCCGATCTGCTCGGCGCGGGTCTCCAGCCTGGGGTCGCGCAACTCCTCGGCCGGGTCGGAGATCGCCCAGGCCAGATGCATGCCGGCGAGCAGCAGCAGCGCCGCGAGCAGCCCCCGTCTCATCGGCTGTACTTCTTCATCAGCGGCTCGATCTGCTCGGCCACCATCTTGCGGGTGATCGCGCCGGACATGTGCCAGCGCACGAAGCCGTCGCCATCGACCAGGAAGGTTTCCGGCACCCCGGTCAACCCCCAGTCGATCGCCACCCGCCCCGGCGCGTCGATCGCGTTGCGCACATAGGGGTTGCCCCTGGTGCGCAGATAGTCGAGCGCCGCCTCCGCCTTGTCCTTGTAGACGATGCCCCAGATCGGGATTTTCTGTGCCTGCATCGCCATCAGCACCGGATGTTCCTCGATGCAGGGCGGGCACCAGGTGGCCCAGAAATTGACCAGCACCGGATGGCCGAGCGCGAACAGATCGGTGGAGGCGAAGCCGGCGCTGGCCAGACCGGGCAGGCGAAAGCCCGGCACCCGGCGGTTGAGCAGCATGGTCGGCACGCCATGCGGGTCGAAGCTGCCATGCTGCATCCGGCGCAGCACCGCATAGAACCCGCCGCCGGCGGCGACGGCAGCGACCAGCGGCGCTGCGAACAGCATGGCGCGGCGGGTCGACATCTAGGCGGGCACGCCGCTATGCGGTGCCTTCGCGGCGCGCCGGGGTGCCCCGAGCCGCAGCCGCCGGTCCGACAGCGACAGCCCGCCGCCCAGCGCCATCACCAGCGCGCCGAGCCAGATCCACGGCGCCATGAAATTGTCATGCAGCCGCAGCACCGCGCCGCCATCGCGCTCGTCGCCCAGCACGGCATACAGGTCGCGCATGCCGTCGGTCTCGATCTTGGCCTCGGTGGTGGTCATGCGCTGCACCGGAAAGCTGCGCCGCTCCGGCGCCAGCACCGTCACCGGGCGCCCGTCGCGCGACACCTGGATGGTGGCGGCGCGGGCGGAGTAGTTGGGGCCGGGGGCATCGTGCAATCCGATCAGTTTCCAGTCGTAGCCGGCGAGGTGCACGGTTTCGCCCGGTTTCACAAGGGCGATGGTGCTCACCGCCATCGACATGCCGGCGATCCCGGCGATGGTCACGCCCAGCCCGGCATGGCCGATCGCCGCCCCCAGCGCCGCACGCGGCATGCCGCGCAGCAGCACCAGGCTCGACCGCAGCGGGATACGCAGCAGCCGGATGCGGTTGATGATATCGGCGAACGCCCCCAGGATCAGCCAGGCGGCGCAGCCCAGCACGAAGCTCGGCAGCAGGCTGGTGCCGAAGCTGGCCCACAGCCCGATCGCCGCCGCCGCCACCGCCGCCCACCACAGCCGCATCAGCGCCGGTATCAGCGCCGCCCGCTTCCACGACAGCATCGGCCCCACCGCCATGGCGATGAACAGCGGCACCGCCAGCGGCAGCACGGTGGAATTGAAGAATGGCGCGCCGACCGACAGCTTCTGCCCCAGCACCATGTCGGCGAACAGCGGATACAGCGTGCCGATCGCCACCACCGCGGCGATCGAGCACAGCAGCACGTTGTTCAGCACCAGCGCGCCCTCGCGCGAGATCGGCGCGAACAGCCCGACCGACGACAGCATCCGCCCGCGCCAGGCGAACAGCACCAGCGCGGTGCCGATCACCAGCCCGAGCAGGCCGAGGATGAACACTCCGCGCGTTGGGTCATTGGCGAAGGCATGCACCGAATTCAGGATGCCGGAGCGCACCAGGAAGGTGCCCGACAGGCTCAGCGAGAAGGTGCCGATCGCCAGCAGCACGGTCCATGCCTTCAGGCTCTCGCGCTTCTCCACCACGATCGCCGAATGCAGCAGCGCGGTGCCGGTGAGCCAGGGCAGCAGCGAGGCGTTCTCCACCGGGTCCCAGAACCAGAACCCGCCCCAGCCGAGCTCATAATACGCCCACCACGAACCGAGCGCGATGCCGCTGGTCAAGAAGCACCAGGCGGCCAGCGTCCACGGCCGCACCCAGCGGCCCCAGGCGGCGTCCACCCTTCCCTCCAGCAACGCTGCCACCGCGAAGGCGAACGGGACCGCAAACCCGACATAGCCCAGGTAGAGAATCGGCGGATGCACCGCCAGGCCCAGGTCCTGCAGCAGCGGGTTCATGTCCTGCCCGTTGGCCGGCGGCGGCCAGATCCGCATGAACGGATTGCTCGCCAGCAGCGCGAACAGCGTGAAGCCGCACGACGAGGCGCCCAGCACGCCGATCACCCGCGCCCGGAGGCTCGCCGGCAGGTTGCGCCCGAACAGCGCCACGGCGCCGCCGCACACCCCCATGATCAGGCACCACAACAGGATCGAGCCCTCGTGATTGCCCCAGGTGCCGGTGATCTTATACAGCAGCGGCTTCAGGCTGTGGCTGTTCTGGTAGACGTTCAGCACCGAAAAATCGTTGTCGACCGACACCCACATCAGCACGCCGAACGCGGTGGCCAGCGAGATCAACTGGCCGAGCGCGAGGCCGGGTGCGGCCTGCATCATCCGCGCATCGCCACGCTGCGCGCCCCAGATCGGGATGATCGCCTGCGCGAAGCCGAACGCCACGGCCAGCGCCAGGGCGAAGTGGCCGATTTCCGGATTCATGAGGCGGCCAGTTCAAGAAAGGCTTCTTTTTTGGAAAAAAGAAGCAAAAAACTTTCAATCGCCTTGCAACGGCGGGGCGCGTGGCGAGCGCATACACTCCAATGGATGGAGAGTTTTTTTGCTTCCCTTTTCATCACCCGCCCGCCTTCTTCACCGTCATGGTATCCCAGGTCGCCGCCGGTGGCGGCGGGCCGTCGGCAGGGTTCCAGTGGCCGGCTTTCTTCAGCGCGTCGGCGACATCCTTGGGCATGTAGGTCTCGTCGTGCTTGGCCAGCACCTCGCTGGCCTGGAAGCTGCCATCCGGCCGCAGCGTGCCGAGTGTCACGATGCCCTGCCCTTCGCGGAACAGGTCGGGCAGGATGCCGACATAGTGCACCTGCACCGCCGCACCACCGTCGGTCACCTTGAAGCTGGCGGTCGGCTTGCCGTCGACCGTGGTCTGTTTCAGCGTGCCGGCCTCCACCAGCCCGCCGAGGCGAAAATCGCGGCCAGGCGGCGGCGCCTTGCTGGCGACGTCGGACGGCGCCACGAAGAACACCATGCTGTCGCTGAACGCCGACAGGGTCAGCGCCGAGGCGCCGCCCAGCCCGACGAGGCAGGCCAGCAGCAGGATCAGCCGCCGCCGCTTGCGGGTCATGCGCCGATGCGGGGCGCTCATCGTCTGGCTCGCGGATCAAGAGCCGCCAGCCGGCGGCGGGCGCGGCCCATCCGCAGCCAGGCATCCAGCGCGAAGCCGCCGGCCACCAGCACAGTCAGCCCGTAGGCCGCCACGATATAGGGCAGATGGTCCATCTCACGCCGCCTCCATACCGGTATGCTCCTGCGCCCGCGCCATCAGCAGCCCGCGGATGCGCCGCTCCATCACCGCCGCGCGCATCCGCGCTACCACGATGGCGGCGAACCCCAGCGAGAAGCCCAGCGCGCAGATCGCCAGCGGATACAGCATGCCGATATACATGCTCGGCGCGCCGGTGAGCGTAATGCTGTCCGGCTGATGCAGCGTGTTCCACCAGTCGACCGAAAACTTGATCACCGGCAGGTCGACCGCGCCGATCAGCGCCAGGATCGCCGCCGCCCGGTAGCCGCGCTGCGGGTCGTCGAAGGCGCGGATCAGCGCGATATGGCCGAGATAGAGGAAGAACAGCACCAAGACCGAGGTCAGCCGCGCATCCCACACCCACCAGGCGCCCCACATCGGCTTGCCCCAGATGCTGCCGGTGGCCAGGCACAGCGCCGCGAACGCGGCCCCCACCGGCCCGATCTCGGCCGCCGCCAGGTCGGCCAGCGGATGCCGCCAGACCAGCGACAGCACGGCGCAGACCGCCAGCGAGAAATACCCCGCCGAGGCCAGCCAGGCCGCCGGCACATGCACATACATGATCCGCACCGCATCGCCCTGCTGCCAGTCGGCCGGCGCCACGAACAACCCCCAGTAGAGCCCCACCAGGGTCAGCACCAGTGCGATACCGGCCAGCCACGGCAATACCCGCCCGGACAGCCTCAGGAAGCGGCCAGGATTGGCAAAGCGGTGCAGGCTGCGGGGCGAGGCCTCGGCCGCCGGAGCAACGGATACGGGAGCGTCCACGCCGGGGTCCTACCACTCCTTGGCCGGGGATTGAAGCGCCCCACGCTTGAACCTGTCAGGCATTAACGTAATGTCACCCCCTACCTTAGCATACGCGAGCGCCCCCGAGATGGCCTATTGGCTGGTCAAGTCCGAACCCGACGCCTTCAGCTGGGACCAGCAGGTGGCAAACCGCGTCGAGCCCTGGACCGGGGTGCGCAACTTCATGGCCCGCAACAACCTGCGCGCGATGCAGAACGGCGACCGCGCGTTCTTCTACCACTCCAATGTCGGCAAGGAGATCGTCGGCGTGGTGGAAGTGGTGCGCGAAGCCTACCCCGACCCCACCGTGGAGCCAGGCGAGAAGGGCGAATGGTCCTGCGTCGACATGCGCGCCATCGGCCCGATGCCCCGCCCGGTGACACTGGCCGAACTGAAAGCCGACCCCGCCTTCGCCGAGCTGCCACTGATCCGCCAGTCGCGGCTGTCGGTGATGCCGATCCCGGATGAATTCTGGGCCGCGATCTGCAAACTCGGCGAATGGGTGGAGCCTCGGAAGAAAGCTAAGCAGTAGATTCACCACAGAGACACAGAGGCACGGAGAAGCAAGTAACTGAACCAGCCTCCCATCCCCTGATCCTACGCCACAGCCGAGCTTCCTGTTTCGCGTGCTTCTCCGTGCCTCTGTGTCTCTGTGGTGAATCTTTTCTTCCTTACTCCGTCAGGCCCGCCATGCGCCCCGAAAAGTTCCGCCCCCTCTGCCGCATTGACGATCTCCCGGACGGCGAATCCCGCGGCTTCGCCCCGCCCGCCGGCGGCTTCATCGGCCTGTTCGCGGTGCGCCGTGGCGAGGCGGTGCATGTTTACGTCAATTCCTGCCCGCATCTCGGCCTGCCGCTCGATTGGGCGCCGGATCGATTCTTGACCACCGACCGCCGGCATATCATCTGTTCCTCGCATGGCGCGGAGTTCGAGATTGCCACCGGCCAGTGCCTGCGCGGCCCCTGCCTTGGCGATTGCCTGGAAGCGGTTATGATCCGCGTAGAGGACGGCGTCCTCCTCGTGCCCGAGGATGCCGGTTTATAGCCGTGCGGGTGCCAAATACGGGAGCAAACAGATGTCCGAAGTCCTGGCCGAAGCCAAATCCGATACCCTGATCGCGGTGAAGCCCGAGATCGCCGCCCACGCCCTGGTCAACGCCGCCCGGTTCCAGGCGATGACCGAGGCGGCGCGCGACCCGGCCACGTTCTGGGCCAAGGAATGCCGCCGGATCGACTGGAT
>DATJEA010000231.1:0-2839 GCA_035497095.1 Acetobacteraceae bacterium
GCGGTTCGTCCACATTCTACTGACATTTCTACTGGAGGGCGCCTCCCCTCCTCTCGCCCCCCTACGCCTGGGCACTGACGCCGGCGTCTCTTATTAGGCCGGGTCATGCCGGCGGCTCGACATCCGCCCCGGATGTTCCGGCCGGTGGGCGCCTCTCGAAAAATCTACAAGTGCCCCGTTCCTCACCACCCTGCATGGCCGGCTGGACCAAGACTGGGTGGAGGGCGTCTACGGCCTGTTCCCCGACGTGAAGCTGATCTCGATCTCCGACCGCCAGCGCCGCCCGGTGCCGGGGCTGGGCTGGCTCGGCACCGTGCTGCACGGCATGCCGGCCGACACGCTGCGCCCGGTGCCGGTGCCGGCCGAGCAGCCGTATTTCGCCTTCCTCGGCCGCATCTCGCCGGAGAAAGGCATCGTCGACGCCATCCGCATCGCCGAGGCCGCCGGCGTGAAGCTGAAAGTGGCGGCCAAGATCGGCGAGGAGGACGTGCTCTATTATGAGCAGGTGGTCGCCCCGCTGCTGGCCGGCGACAATGTGGAGTTCATCGGCGAGATCAGCGACCGCGAAAAACCCGCCTTCCTGTCCGGCGCCCGCGCCCTGCTGTTCCCGATCGACTGGCCGGAACCGTTCGGCCTGGTGATGATCGAGGCGATGGCCTGCGGTTGCCCGGTGGTCGCCTTCCGCCGCGGCTCGGTGCCCGAAGTGGTGGAAGAGGGCGTGACCGGCTTCATCGTCGACGACGTCCCCGGCGCGGTCGCCGCCTGCGCCCGGCTCGGCGAACTGGACCGCGCCGCGGTGCGCGCCCGCTTCGAGAGCCGCTGGACCGCGCGGCGCATGGCCGAGGATTACCTGGCGCTCTACCAGAAGCTGATCGGCGCCCGCCGCCCGGCCGCCCGCCTGCACCTGGTGCAAGCCGAGTCGACCGGCACGCGCGGCTGAACCCGCCGTGATTTCGCCACCATCACGGTCTATCTAGACGCTGCTGTCCTCCCCACATCGCTGCATGAGGCCCAAGATGCGTATCGCCCAGATCGCGCCGTTGTTCGAAGCCGTGCCGCCGAAGCTGTATGGCGGGTCCGAGCGTGTCGTCCATACCCTCACCGAATCCCTGGTGGAACTCGGCCACGACGTGACGCTGTTCGCCAGCGGCGACTCGGTCACCTCGGCCAAGCTCGACCCACCCTGGCCGCGCGCCCTGCGGCTCGACCCGGACATTCGCGACTGGGTGGCGACCTATCAGCTGATGCTGGAATACGTCTATCGCCGCGCGCATAATTTCGACGTGCTGCACTTCCACATCGACTATTTCCCCAACTCGCTGTTCAGCCGCCAGCCGGTGCCGTTCGTCACCACGCTGCACGGCCGGCTCGATTTGCCGGAATTCGCCGCCGTCTACCGCATGTTCCCCGACCTGCCGGTGGTCTCGATCTCCGACTCGCAGCGCCTGCCGGTGCCCGACCTCGGCTGGGCCGGCACCGTGCTGCACGGCATGGATCCCACCACGCTCAGGGTGCCGCAAGGCGCCGGCCAGGGCGACGAGAAGGGCCCCTATTTCGCCTTCCTCGGCCGCATCTGCCCGGAAAAGGGCATCGAGCGGGCAATCCAGGTGGCGGCCGCCTGCAACATGCGGCTGAAGGTCGCGGCCAAGGTCGACAAGGCCGACGCCGAATACTTCAAGCAATCGGTCGAGCCGCTGCTGAAATTCGCCAATGTCGACTTCATCGGCGAAATCAACGACGAGCAGAAGCCCGACTTCCTCGGCCGCGCCACCGCGACCATGTTCATGATCGACTGGCCGGAACCGTTCGGCCTGGTGATGATCGAGAGCATCGGCTGCGGCACCCCGGTGATCGCCATGCGCCGCGGCAGCGTGCCGGAAGTGATGCACGACGGCGTCACCGGCTTCATCGTCGAAAACGTCGACCAAGCCATCGCCGCCTGCGGCCGCCTCGGCGAACTGGATCGCACCAAGATCCGCGCCGAGTTCGAACAGCGCTTCACCGCCAAACGGATGGCGCAGGATTACGTCGATATCTACCAGCGGCTGATCGACCAGCGCCGCGGGTTGCAGATCGCCGCCGAGTGAACAAGGCCTTCTTTTTCTGACCAAAAAGAAGCAAAGAAACTTTTCATTCCCTGGAATCTCGGCGCCGGGATTTCAGGGAATGAGGGTTTGGGGCGTGGGCAGCGTCCGGTGACGTTTCTCGGCTACGGGTAGCTTGGCTTCGCGAACCGCTTTTGCCACACTGCGCGCATGCATCTGCCAAGCCCGACGCTGCATACCGCGCGCCTGCTGCTGCGCCCGTTCGCCGAAGCCGATACCGACGCCATCTTCGCG
The DNA here is from genome assembly GCA_035497095.1 of Acetobacteraceae bacterium. GTDB lineage: Bacteria > Pseudomonadota > Alphaproteobacteria > Acetobacterales > Acetobacteraceae > 70-18. The sequence continues at coordinate 2,340 of DATJEA010000231.1, forward strand.
CTGCAAAGCAACCCGCGCGTGCTGCGTTACTGGGACGCGCCGCCCTGGCACCAGCGCGCCCAGGCCGAGCGCTTCATCGCGGTCTGCCGACAGATGGAACACCAAGGCACCGGCGCGCGGCTGGCGATCGAGCGCAGCGCCGACGATATGTTCATCGGCTGGTGCCACCTGAGCCAATGGAATCCGGTCTATCGCAGCGCACGGATCGGCTACTGCCTCGATGAGGTGGCATGGGGCAACGGCTTCGCCACCGAGGCCGCCGGCGCCGTGCTGCAATGGGCCTTCGACACGCTGGACCTGAACCGTGTCCAGTCTGAGGCCGACACCCGCAACATCGCATCGAGCCGCGTGCTGGAGAAACTCGGCTTCATCCGCGAGGGCACGCTGCGCGAGGACTGCATCGTGGCCGGCGAGATTTCGGATTCCTGGGTGTACGGCCTGCTCAGGCGGCAATGGAAGCACTCGCAGCCAGGATCGGCGGCAGGCTGAAATACGGTGGC
>DATJEA010000232.1:0-3094 GCA_035497095.1 Acetobacteraceae bacterium
GCCATCGGAGATCAATAAGCAGATATCCTCGCAGGGTCTTGTTCCCCCAAACAACTCCTACACCTACACGCTCGACGGTCTCTTCCTGTCGGACCCTCTCGCGGCGGGTACCTACAATATCTCGCTGACGAGTCTGTCCCATCAGGTAATCAGCACGACTCCAATTCCGGAACCGGCCTCCCTGGCCCTGCTCGGGGCTGGTTTGGTCGGGCTGGGCCTCATCCGTAGGCGTCGCCGCGCAGGTTGAGTATTTCGCGGCCAACCATCTGACTGGGGTATCAAACGGAAAGCGGCATCTGCGGGTGCCGCTTTTCGCGTGCTTCGAGGTAGCTGCAACTGTATTTCAAGCCGCCATGCTGACTCGCTCGCCTGCCGGGGCGGCAAACGCCGGGTGCAACCGGCCGCCATCGGTGACGTAATCCCAGAACGCCGGCCGCTCCTGATGGCCACGTTCGAGCACATCGCTGATCCGTGCCACCGCCGGCTGGCGCAGCCCGCGATAGTCGATCGGCGCGCCGATCGGCTGAAACCGGATCGAGGCATAGCGCAGCAGGCGGAGCAGGCTCAGTTCCATCGCCGCGCACCAGTGGGTGACCCCCATTTCGCGGCTGAGTTGCAGAATCCCGCGCATCAGGCCCAACTGCAGCAAGTGATCGCCGTGATCCCCAGGATCGCGGCGCTGGCGCGAAATCGAGAACCGCGAGATTTCCCCGGTCGTCGTGATAGGCAGACCGATGAAGGTTTCCGCCGGGCAGACCAGTTGCATCGGAAAGCTGTTGAACGGCCGGTCGAGATCGCACGGCACCAGGCGCGCGGTGCCGACGACCTCGCCGCCGCGCTTGCGCAGGATCACGTGGCGCGCCCGGCCATCGAACTGATCCGCCTCGATCCCGTCCTTGCTGTCGAGGATGGTATGTTCCTCACAGAACACCTGGTGTCGCAAACGCTGCGCTTCGAGCAGATCCGCGCGCGTCTCGGCGAAACAAACCGTTACTGTCCGCTTGAACGCTTCCAGGCAGTCAAAGGTCGCGAGGCCCATTGTGGTATGTCCCAATCTGTCGGCTCGGCACCAGACGATAGCATTCAGGCAGGAATATCTATCACCACCTGAAAATATGCCAGTGCGGTGAAGAACTAGGCCATTCAGATGCAATCCAATACCACGGGATTATAGATGATTGTAAACCCACTCATCCGTTTGTATGAACATAGTGAATGAATTTCAGTCATGCGGATAATGTGAAGTCGGAGTTGCTATCCGGAGGACTCGGAATTATCGACGGGGTGGACGAAGAAGCACGAAATAACGTGCCTATAGCGCGAGTACTTTCTAAATAAACGCGAAAAATTTTGTGCTATGGCGGAAGACGGGCGGCGCCATGGTCCGCCTGCCCAGGCAATCCGCCTGCTCCTCTTCTTCATAGGTTGCCCGGCGCCTCCGCACCGCCCCGCTAGAAACTGTGCCCTTGCTTCCCTGAACGCCTACCCGCGTAGTCAGCCTGACATCACATTGCTCAGCCAGAGATCGACGATAATCGCCGGTCCCGTGGCATAGCCCCCGCCCGCGCTGGCCGACAACACCGCGAGTCTGGCCATATCGCGCGATGTGTCCCCTGCCGTACAGCGGATTCCGCGCGTTGATCCGCGCCACCCCGGCCGGTATGCGACGCAGCGCAGCCGACTCCCCCGGTTGCGCAATCCCGCCGGCAATGGTGTTGATGGTGTTGCCGTGCCCGCGCAACCCGGCCGCCCCGGCGTGAGGTCAACGAGGCCATAAGGATGATCCGCCCTTGACCTGCCGCCGGGGCCGAACCGGCGGCTCAGGAGATCGTCGCCTCCACCGCCGCGCGCAATTCGGCGGTGATCTCCGGCGCCACGCCGAACCAGGCCTCGAAGGCCGGCCGCGCCTGGTGCAGCAGCATGCCGAGCCCGTTCACCACCGGGTTGCCGCGCCGCCGGGCGGCCAGCAGCAATGGCGTGTCCAGCGGGTTGTAGACGATGTCGCAGACCAGCGCCGTGCCGGGCAGCGCATCGAGTGCCAGGTCGAGCGGCGGCTGGCCGAGCATGCCCTGGTTGGTGGTGTTCACCAGCAGCGCCGCACCGGCCAGCGCGGCATGGCGCTCGGCCCAGTCCAGCGCCCGCACCGGCGCGCCGAATTCGGCGGCGATCGCCGTGGCGCGGGCGGCGGTGCGGTTGGCCAGCCGGATCTCCGGCGCCCCTTCGTCCAGCAGGCTCGCCACCACGCTGCGCGCGCCGCCGCCGGCGCCCAGCACCACCGCCGGCCCACGGTCGCCGCGCCAGCCCGGATCGCCGTCGCGCAGGTTCTCGATGAAGCCGTAGCCGTCCTTGTTGTAGCCGGAGAGGCTGCCATCCGCCTCCACCACCACCAGGTTGATCGCCCCCATCCGCCGGCCCACCGCGTCCACCCGGTCGACCAGCCGGACTGCCTCCTGCTTGTGCGGGATGGTGATGTTGCAGCCGGCGAAGCCCAGCGCCGAGAGGCCGCGCAGCGCCACGCCGAGGCGGCCGGGGGCCACCGGCAGCGGCAGATAGGCGCCCTGGATCGCGTATTTGCGCAGCCAGTAGCCATGCAGCATCGGCGAGCGCGATTGCGCCACCGGCCAGCCGATCAGCCCGGCGGTCCGGAATGGGGGAGGGTTGGTCATCGCGGTCATGCAGGGGGTCCGACAGGATCAGGGGTGGCGCGCTACAGGCTGGGCGAGCTGGTCCAGCAATGGCTGCCCTTGGCCTCCAGACTGGCGCAAAGCCGCCGCCCCTCGAGCGGGGTGGCGACCGGCACGCGCAGCCGCCAGAACGTCCGCCCGTTCACCACCGCCGCGGCGATCTGCGGCGCGCGATCGGCCAGCAGGGTGCCGGCCCGGCGGCTCTCGCGCTGCCAGTCGGCTTCCGCTGCCGCCTGGCTGTCGGCGGCGCTCAGCTGAACATAGCCGCCGACCGGCTCGGGCGCCGGCGCGGCCGGGGCTGCGGCGGCAATCGGTGCGATCGGGGTCGGCGCGGGTGCGGTCCGGCTGGCGCCCGGGGCCGGCATCGTCGCGGCCGGGGCAGCCGGCGCAGGCGCGGCCGGAGGCGCGGC
>DATJEA010000233.1:0-10210 GCA_035497095.1 Acetobacteraceae bacterium
CCCGCGTTATCGGCGCGACGCTCAGGGCGGCCTGGAAGGAGTAAGCAAGGTCTTCTTTTTGTGAACAAAAAGAAGCAAAAAAACGTTCTATCGATTGGAGTGTACGGAGTCTCAATAACTCCGATACCGCAAGGCGAATAAGTTTTTTTGGTTCCTTTTTTCCAAAAAAGAACTGCTTGCTTAATACCCCTCCCCCAACCGCAGATGCGGAAACGCGCTATGCACATGCGGTTCCACCACCGAGGGGGCGGCGTGCAGGTAGCTGCGGTCGAGATCGGCGAGTTTGGTGAGGCCCATCAGCCCCATCACCTCGAACATCTCGTCTTCCAGGATTTCCAGCATCCGCACGATGCCGTTCGCCCCATCGGCGGCCAGCGCGTAGACGTAGAGCCGGCCGAGCACCACCAGATCAGCGCCCATGGCGATGCCCTTCAGCACGTCGCTGCCACGGCTGAAGCCGCCATCGACATAGACGCGGGCCCGCCCGGCGACCGCCTCCACCACCTCCGGCAGCACGTCCATCGAGCCGCGGCCGTGGTCGAGCTGGCGGCCGCCGTGGTTGGAGACGTAGACCACGTCCACCCCGGTTTCCACCGCCCGGATGGCATCCTCGCGGGTGGCGATGCCCTTGATGATCAGCGGAATCTTGTGCTTGGCCTTGAACCGTTCGACATGCCCCCAGTTCAGCGCCGCCTGGTAGTCCATGCCGGTGTTGTTGCGCTGCCACGGCTTGCGCCAGCGCTTGGCGATGTCGCGCTCGCGCCTGCTGATCACCGCGGTATCGACGGTGATGCAGAACGCGTCATAGCCGGCGGCGATGGCGCGGCTGGCGTAGTCGTCGATCACCGGCTCGTCGCCGCGCACGTAGAGCTGGAAGATTTTCGGCCCCACCCCGGCCGCGGCGGTCTCCTCCAGCCCCGGCTCGCTGACCGAGGACAGGATCATCGGCACGCCGAACTCGCCGGCCCCCTTGGCGACGCTGGCGCCGGCGCCGGCTTCGAAGGATTGCAGCGAGCCGACCGGCGCCAGGGCCACCGGCAGGCGGATCCGCTTGCCCATGAAAGTGTGATCGGCGGCCACGTTGGCCACGTCCACCAGCACCCGCGGGCGGAACGCCAGGCTGTCCAGCGCCATGCGGTTGCGCTTCAGCGTGGTCTCGGTCTCGGCGCCGCCGACCAGGTAGTCCCAGTGATAGGCGTTCAGCTTCAGCCGCGCCTCCTTGATGAATTCGTGCAGATTCAGGAAGCGTTCGTCGGCTTCGTTGCTGATGGTCATGGCATTCCCCTTCGGATCGGCGCGATCTTGTGACAGGCTGCGGGACGCGACAAGGCAGGGGGTATGGCATGACCGAAATCCGCCGCATCGGCAGCAGCATCGACGCCCTCGGCGAAGGCCCGATCTGGTGCCCCGAGGCGCAGGCGCTGTACTGGGTGGATATCCGGGCGCCGTGCATCCACCGCTGGGAGCAGGCCAGCGGCAGCACCACAAGCTGGACCATGCCGGATGCCATCGGCTCGTTCGCATTGGCCAGCGACGGCCGCATCCTGGCGGCTTTGCGCGATCGGATCAGCCTGTTCGATCCGGTCACCGGCGGCTTCGAGCTGGTCGCCATGCTGCGCCAGGACGGCGACGGCATCCGCAGCAATGACGGCAAATGCGACCGCCAGGGCCGGTTCTGGATGGGCAGCATGGATGAGAGCCAGCGCGCCCAACGCGGCAGCCTGTACCGCCTCGCCGGCCGCGACCTCACCGCCGTGCTGGGCGGGCTCGACGTGCCGAACTCGCTGTGCTTCGCGCCGGATGGCCGGACGATGTATTTCACCGACACGCCGAGCAAGACCATCTGGGCGTTCCCCTACGACCCGGCCAGCGGCGAGCTCGGCGCGCGGCGGGTGTTCGTGCAGACCGATGCCAGCGAAAGCCCGGACGGCGCCACGGTGGATGCCGAGGGCTATCTGTGGAGCGCCCGCTACCATGGCGGCCGCGTGGTGCGCCATGCCCCGGATGGCAGCGTCGACCGGGTGGTAGAAGTCGCGGCGCGCCAGGTGACCTGCTGCGCGTTCGGTGGGCCGGGCCTCACCACCCTGTTCATCACCACCGCGACGCAGAATCTGTCGCCGGAGCAACTGGCCGCGCAACCGGCGGCCGGCCATCTGCTGGCGCTGGAGGTGGGGGTGAAGGGGCTGGCCGAACGCCGCTTCGTGGTGTGACCATTGCCGCGGCGCCGCACAGCCTGTTGAATACCGCAATGGACCTGCCGCTCCCCACCGCCACCCTCGCGCCCGCACCGGTACGGGTGCTGCGCCCGGCGCTGCAGACCGCGCCGATCGTATTCGCCTCCGCCCATTCCGGCCGGCTGTATCCGCCCGGTTTCGTCGCGGCGGCGCGGCTCGATGCGCTCAGGTTGCGGCGCAGCGAGGACTGCTTCGTCGACGAGTTGTTCGCCGCGGCGCCGGAATGCGGCATGCCGCTGGCCTGCGCCACCTTCCCGCGCGCCTATTGCGACGCCAACCGCGAGGCATGGGAACTCGACCCGGCGATGTTCGACGACACGCTGCCGCCCTGGGTCAACACCGCGAGCCCGCGGGTCGGCGCCGGCCTCGGCACCATCGCCCGCGTGGTGTCGTCGGGTGAGCCGATCTATCGCGACAAACTGCGCTTCGCCGAAGCCGAGTCGCGCGTGCACGACTGCTGGCAGCCGTTTCACGACGCGGTGCGCGGCCTGGTGGAGGAGACCGCGGCGAGGTTCGGCGGCTGCCTGCTGATCGACTGCCATTCCATGCCGGCCAGCGCGCTGCCGGCCCGAGGCGCCACCGATATCGTGCTCGGCGACGCCCACGGCACCGCCTGCGCTTCGGGACTGGTACAGGTGGTGGAGCAGGCGCTGCTGGGGCTGGGATTGTCTGTGCGGCGGAACGATCCGTATGCCGGCGGCTACATCACACGGCATTACGGCCGGCCGGGCAAGCGCATGCACGCGCTGCAGATCGAGATCAATCGCGGGCTGTATATGGACGAGGCGCGGATCGATTATGCGCCGGAATTCGATGCTTTTCGCCGGCTGGTGACCCGGTTTATCGGCGTTCTGGCCGGAATTTCGCTGGCCATCTGACGGGTTTTCGATAAAAAAAGTGGCGGCGCATTGCTGCGCCGCCAAGTTTAGGGAGGAAACGTCCAAGAAGCAGAAAGCGACCGGAGCCGCCTTGCTGCGCTGCACAATCTATGGAGTCCGTCGCCGGTTTGCAAGCCCTATTTTGCAATGCAGCATCGCATCAATCGCGCCCCACCGATCCGTGACTCACGCCCCGTTAACAGGATCGGCTATACAGTCGGCATCATGCGTATTTTAAGCCTCATCCTTTTCGCGCTGCCGCTGCTGGCGGCATTCCCGGCCCAGGCCCAATTGCCCGCCGGCGGCATAAAATGGCGCGGCGGGCTGCTGGTGCCGATGCGCCCGCCGGCGCCGACGCCGCTGCCGCACACCGCCAATAGCGGCCTGCCGCGGGTGCTGGGCCCGCCGCAGACCGCGGCCGGTACGCCATTCGGCGATCCGGCGCGGCAATGCCGCAGCGCGATCATGAGCGCCGAGCGCGCGGCCGGCATCCCGACCCAGTTGATGGCCGCCATCGCCCGGGTGGAAAGCGGGCGGCGGGATGCGCGCGGCGCGGTGCAGCCCTGGCCGTGGACCATCAATGCCGAGGGCATCGGCAGCACCTATAACTCCAAGGCCGAGGCGATTGCCGCGGTGCAGAAGTTACAGGCCAGCGGCGTCCGCTCGATCGATGTCGGCTGCATGCAGGTCAACCTGATGTTCCATCCGGACGCCTTCGCCACGCTGGATCAGGCGTTCGACCCGGCGGCCAATGCGCGCTACGCGGCCGGATTCCTCAGCCGGCTCTATGCGCAGACCGGCGACTGGACCAGGGCGACCGCCGCCTATCACTCGGCCACGCCGGAACTGGGTGCCTCGTATCAGCGCAAGGTGGCGGCCGTGCTGCCGGAGGAAATGAAGCATCTGCACGACGTGCCGTATGGCGAGCAGAATGTCTGGAGCGTCAACGCCTGGACCGCCAATGCGTGGAACACCGGCGGCCGCGGCGGCGGCTTCATGCTGAACAACGGCGCCAAGGCGGCCCGCATCATCCCGATGGCGCAGGGCACGGTGGGGCGTGGCCTCGATGCCTATCGCCGCAATCCGGTGCCGATGATCGCGTCGCGTTAACCGCGAATTTACCAAATGGCCGGAAATTGAGACGGATCGCGCAACCTGCGACAGCGCGTCCCGTTGCAACAACCGGACCGGCAGCATGCCTGATGATCTCACCGTGAGCCGCGCGGGCGGCCCCTCGCCTCACCCGGAGGCCATTGCGGCGCCCCGCCCGGTCGAGCCGGCGGCCGGGGCGCATGATGCCACCGGCCACCCCAACCCGACGATGCGGCTGGATCCGGCATTGGGTGTGGTGGTGGTGGCATTTCATGACGAGCACGGCGCGGTGACCACCACGATCCCGACCCAGCAGCAACTGGACGCCTATCGAACCTGGGAACGAACCCACGGGCAAACCCCACCGCATGGCAGCGAAGTATAAAGACTACCCCGCACCCCATTGAATAAAAGGTTTTTTTGCTTCTTTTTATTCACAAAAAGAAGACCTTCCTTATAAGCTACCGATCACACGCGCTGACGCCGGCTGGTTGACGGCGCATGGCGGCGCAAGCTATTGCGAGCCGTTCGCAAATATCGGGAGTGAGTTGCATGCCGGGCGAGACCACGACACGACCGATGGACGCGATGGAACTGCTGCTGGGCCGGGCCTCGGCCGCAGCACTGGCGGCCCCTGCCCCGGACCAGGCGGCGTTGGACGCGATATTTGCCAGCGCGATGCGGGCGCCCGATCATGGCCGGTTGCGGCCGTGGCATTTCCTGGTGGTGCCGGCGGAGCGGCGGGCGCGGTTCGGCGAGCTGCTGGCCGAGTCGCTGGCCCGGCGCGAACCGGCGGCGACCGAACCGATGCTGCAACGCGAGCGCGACAAGGCGCTGCGGGCGCCGATGATCGTGGTCGCCTCCACCCGGTTGCAGGAAAGCCGCAAGGTGCCGGCGGTGGAGCAGCGCGCCTCGACCGCGGCGGCGGTGCAGAACATCCTGCTGGCGGCGCATGCGCTGGGCTATGGCGCGATGTGGAAGACCGGCGGCGCCGCCTATGACGCCGGGGTGCGCGCGGCACTCGGCCTGGGCGCGGACGAGGAGATCAGCGGCTTCATCTATCTCGGCACGCCCGCCGGTGAGCCGTCGCCGGCGCGGCGGCCGGTGGCGGCGGAGCATGTCTCGGTGTGGCAGGGTTAGGCGGGGCGGAACACTTCAACCTTGAGCGGGAAGCATTGCGCGGCGTCGCTGGAGTGCTCCGCCGCGCAGTTGCCGCCGGGGCAGGCCGAGAGCGCGCCGAGCAGGTCCATTTCGGCGTGGAATTCGATGAAGTCGCCGGGGCGGACCGGGCTGGCCTTCATGAAATACTGATGCGTGTCGTGGGTGAAGCCGGTGCACATGAACACGTTCAGCACGTCGTGCACGAGAAGTTCAGCCTCGGATTCCGGCATACGGCGGGCGGCGGCCAGCGCGCGGGTGAGGTTGGAGTGGCAGCAGTGATGATAGGTGCCGCCTGACAGCAGCCGGTGGGTGTAGGGGTCGCAGCGGGTGCCGATCACATCATGCACGCCAGCGCCGTCATCGTCCCAGCCGTACCAGCCCAGCGTGTCCCAGGTGATGGTGGCCATCGCGCGCAGATGCGGCAGCGTGCTCCAGAGGCGATCGCCGAGGCCGACATGGGTGGCGTGCAGCGCGCGGGTCTTGCCGCTGAAAAACCGCTCGCTGAGGTCGTGCGCGTTCCACAGGTTGAGATCGCCGACCTGCGAGCCCTCGATGCTGGTAATGCGGAAGAAGCCGCCGGCCGGGACCTCGAAGGCGCGGGCCTCACGGGGCGGCACGATCACCTCGGCGGTTTTCGTCAGATGCCGGCGGGCGTGATGCAGCGCCGCCAGGTCGGGCGGCGGCAGGCTGCCGACCGGGTAGACCACCACCGGGGCTGCCGCCCGGCGCTGGGCGGCGTCGGCGGGCGCCGGGCTGGCAGTGTTGCGCATCATGGCATCCCCGTCGCTATGGCCGCTCAGGAGCGGCGGAGGCGTCGCGCATTGGCCCTGGCGCGGCTGACGAACGGCGCCAGCACGGCGGTCTGGCTGCGGCCGGCCATCAAGGCGATCGCCGAGGCCTGCAGGGCTGCCGCCTTTTCCGCGGTCATGCGTTGGTATTCGCTGGCCGAGCAATTGCCCTGCGCCATCATCATGCTGCGGTGGAAGATCGTCTCCCAGGAGGCCGCGGTCAGTTGCGCCATCATCATCGGCAGCGCGAACGGTGTAAAGGCGGAGGTTTTTTTCATGAACACTAACTGGGCGCAGCGGCGGCGCGGCGCAATGCAAATTCGCGGCATTGCTGCTGGCTGCGTGGAGCGAAAGGGTTGAAATGGCGGCGAATGATGCGGCGGACCGGCGGGTGGAGTTCGAAACCAAGGTGGCGATCCTGGTACTGGCCGATCTGGCGGTATGGCAGAAGCTGAATGTGACGGCCTTCCTGGCCACCGGCATCGCCGGTGCCGCGCCGGAGGCGATGGGGGCGCCGTATCTCGACTCGGCCGGGCGGACCCATGCGGCGCTGCTCGGCCAGCCGATCATGATTTTCGCGGCCGATGCAAGCGCCTTGCAGCGCGCCTGGCGGGTCGCCAACGAGCGCGGCCTGACCCGTGCGGCCTATGTGCGGACGATGTTCGAGACCGGGCACGACGCCGCCAACCGGGCGGCCTTCGCGGCCGAGCCGGCGGCGGCGCCCGATCTGGTCGGCCTCGCGCTGCGCGGGCCGCGCCGGGATGTGGACAAGGCGGTGAAAGGCTGCCGGCTGCATGGCTGACGCTCGCCTAATCGGTCTTCCCGATCTCCCTGATCATCGCCTCGCGCATCAGGAATTTCTGCATCTTGCCGGTCACCGTCATCGGGAATTCGGCGACAAACCGCACGTAGCGCGGGATCTTGTAATGCGCGATCTGGCCCTGGCAGAACGCGCGGATGTCCTCCTCGCTGGCCTCGGCGCCGTCGCGCAGCCGCACCCAGGCGCAGACCTCCTCGCCGTATCTGGCGTCCGGGATGCCGAACACCTGCACGTCGGCAATCGCCGGATGGCGGTAGAGGAACTCCTCGATCTCGCGCGGATACACGTTCTCGCCGCCGCGGATCACCATGTCCTTGATGCGGCCGACGATGGCGCAATAGCCCTCGGCGTCGATCGTCGCCATGTCGCCGGTATGCATCCAGCCGGCGCGGTCGATCGCCTCGGCGGTGCGCGCCTCGTCACCCCAGTAGCCGAGCATCACCGAGTAGCCGCGGGTGCAGAGTTCGCCAGGCGTGCCGGCCGGCACGATGCGGCCCTCGGCGTCGATCACCTTGCATTCGACATGCGGATGGATGCGCCCGACGGTGGCGACGCGGCGCTCCACCGGGTCGTCGAGCCCGGTCTGGAAGCTGACCGGGCTGGTCTCGGTCATGCCATAGGCGATGGTGATGTCGCGCAGATGCATCTTGTCCATCGCCCGGCGCATCACCTCGATCGGGCACGGCGAGCCGGCCATGATGCCGGTGCGCAGGCTGGAGATGTCGTAGCTGGCGAAATCCGGATGGTCCATCTGGGCGATGAACATGGTCGGCACGCCATACAGCGCGGTGCAGCGCTCGGCCTGGATCGCCTCCAGCGTGCCGAGCGGGTCGAAACCCTCGCCGGGATAAATCATCGCGGAACCGTGGGTCAGGCAGCCGAGATTGCCCATCACCATGCCGAAACAATGATACAGCGGCACCGGGATGCACAGCCGGTCCTCATGGGTGAGGCCCATCGCCTCGGCGGTGAAATAGCCGTTGTTGAGGATATTGTGATGGGTGAGCGTGGCGCCCTTCGGCGCGCCGGTGGTGCCGGAAGTGAACTGGATGTTGATCGGATCGTCGAATTGCAGCGTCTCCGCCAGGGCGGCCAGCGTCTCCCGCTGGGTGGCGCCGCCGAGCGCGGCGATGTCGGCGAAGGCGTAGGCGCCGGGAATGGTGGCGGCGCCGATCTGGATCACGTGGCGCAGCTCCGGCGCTTTCTCGGCCTGCAACCGGCCGGGCGCGCAGGTGGCGAGTTCCGGCAGCAGCGTGGTCAGCATGCCGGCATAGTCGCTGCTCTTGAACGCGGTCGCGGTCACCAGCGCGCGGCAGCCCACCTTGGTCAGCGCGTATTCGAGTTCCGCCAAGCGATAGGCCGGGTTGATGTTGACCAGGATCAGCCCGGCCTTGGCGGTAGCGAACTGGGTAATCGCCCATTCCGCGGTATTGGGCGACCAGATGCCGACCCGCTCGCCGGGCAGCAGCCCGATCGCCAGCAGCCCGGCGGCGAAGGCGTCCACCCGCTCGGCCAGTTCGCGCCAGCTCCAGCGGATATCGCGCTGGCGCACCACCAGGCCGAGCCGGTCGCCCCAGCGCGCCACCGTCTGGTCGAAATGCTGGCCGATGGTCTGGCCGATCAGCGGCCCGCCATGGCAGCCGCTGACATAGCTTGGCACCGTCGCTTGTTGCATCCGCCCCTCCCCCGGCCGATTATTGTCGGCGTGTCCATGGTTAGCGCGCCCGATGGGGTCGGGAAAAGAGCGTTCAGCCGGTGGGCGGCCAGCCGGCGAGGAATTTGCGCAACGTCTCGCTGCGCAGCGGCTTGGCGGCGGCCTGCAACGCGCTCAGCCCATGCGCGCGGCCGAGCGTGATGCCGACCTCGAGCCAGGTCTCGCCGTAGCCGCTGACCAGCAGCACCGGCAGGTCGGGCCGGAAGGCAGCGATCTCCTTCAGCGCCTCGTAACCGTCCTGATCCGGCATCATCACGTCGATGATCAAGGCCGAGGGCGTGTAGCGTTCCAGCAGGCCGCGGATGTCGCCCGGCTGGTCGACGGCGAGTGCGGGATGGCCAAGGCTGCGGCAAAGTTCGGCCAGGGTGGCGGCCACGTCGGGATGGTCGTCCAACACCAGCACCATCGATTCGGTCGCGGATGGCATGGTACTGAGTTCGCCTGCTTTCATCTCGGTTGCCATGGCAATGCCGCCAAACTGGTACCTATATCGCTGATTGACAAATATCGCTCGTTCGCAAACGCGGAGTGTTGCATGAATATAACCGCGCCGTATCGCTAGAAGCGCGTTGAATTTGCGTTAAACCACGGTGGCGCCGGCCGCATTGACAGCGCCGCCCGCCGGTGCTGGCCTCGCGCCAGCACGACAGGAGGCCGCCATGGCGACGACCCCGAGCCCCGCGCCGGCCGGCTAGCCGATGGCCGTCCGCCTCGGCATCAACCCGATCACCTGGTCGAACGACGACATGCCGGAACTGGGCGGCGACATCCCGCTTGCGGTGTGCCTCGACCAGACCCGCGCGGCAGGCTTCGCCGGCACCGAACTGGGCGGCAAGTTCCCGCGCCAGGCCGCGGCGCTGCGGCCGCTGCTGGAGGCACGCGGGCTGGCGCTGGTCTCCGGCTGGCATAGCGGCCAGGCGCTGCTGCGCACGCCGGACGAAGAATGGACTGCCGCCCTGCCCCACCTCACGCTGCTGCGCGACATGGGCTGCCACGTGGTGGTCTATGCCGACACCTCGCGCCGCGCCCCCGGCGATATCTTCCGCCCGCTCTCCACCCGCCCGGTGCTGGCCGAGGCCGACTGGCCCGAGTACGGCCGCCGGCTGACCGCGCTCGCGGCGCGCATGGCGGCGTTCGGGGTGCGCATGGCATTCCATCACCATATGGGCACCATCGTGCAGAGCGACGCGGATATCGACCGGCTGATGGTCCATACCGGGCCAGAGGTCGGCCTGCTGTTCGACAGCGGCCACTGCCTGTTCGCCGGCGCCGACCCGGCCGCCGTGCTGGCCCGCCATCGCGCCCGGATAGTGCATGTGCATTGCAAGGACGTCCGCCGCGCGGTGCTGGACCAGGCCCTGGCCGCCGATCTCAGCTTCATGGCCGCCATCCTGCGCGGCGTGTTCACCGTGCCCGGCGACGGCTGCATCCGCTTCCCCACTTTGCTGGCCGAGTTGCGCGGCTATGATGGCTGGCTGGTGGTCGAGGCCGAGCAGGACCCGCGCATCGCCGATCCGCTGACC
>DATJEA010000234.1:0-1849 GCA_035497095.1 Acetobacteraceae bacterium
GCCTTTCCCCCGAGGCCATGGGCTCGATGATCGCCGCCTTGTGCGCGCTTTCCGCGGGTGGAGCCGCCCTGTCCTATTTCGCGGGCATCGACGAATCCGCCGACTACGTTTTCAACGAGACACAGGTCGACAAGCTGACCGGGCTTCATGCGCGCGTCGCCATGATCGGCGCCGCCGCGCTCGCCATGGTCACCTTCGGCCTCGCCTTGCGGCTGGACTGGTACGGCGTGCTGCCCGGCCATCTGCTGGCCCAGGAGAGCACGCTGATCTTCGGCAAGGAGCAACTCGCCCTGCCGCGCCTGCTGCACGCGCTGTCGCTAGCCTGGCTGATCGCCCGCTTCGTGCCGCGCGACTCGGCCTGGATGCACACCGCCTGGGCCGCCGCCATCGGCCGCGTCGGGCGCTACAGCCTGGAGACGTTCTGCCTCGGCCTGTTCCTGTCCTGGGCCGCCGGCGCGGTGCTGCATTTCCACCCCGGCCATCTTGCCGCACTGGACCCGCCGCTGATCGCCGCCGGTTGTGTGCTGATGGCGCTGTTCGCCCGGTTTCTCGATCGAAAACGGACTATTCTGCCACAGATTCAAACCGCTTAGGGTTTTTTCTCCGGCGGCGGCTGGCGCGCCTGCACCTGCTGCTTGCGCTTGCGCAGATTGGCCCGCAGCGCCGCCGCCTCGCGCGCCAGCCGCGCCTGTTTCTCGGTGCTCGGGCGGTCGGGTGGGGGCGGTTTTGGGGGATTGTTATGAGTCATACCTATCTCACCTCGCGCAAGCCGTCGAAAAGTGGTGTTCGTAGCCGCCGAGGCGGGTCGCGCGGCAAGATTTTACCCGAATCCGCATGGGTTTTGCCCCGGTTTCGCCCGGTTCACAACCGGGCTATGATCGCTTTTCACCGCCAGGAGACCGATGATGGACGTGGATCAGACGCTCGACAGCGCCGCCGTGCAGCAGGCCCGCATCGAACTCGCCGCCGCCTGCCGCTGGGCCGCGCGGCTCGGCTTCCAGTCCGGCGTGTGCAACCATTTCAGCGTCGCGGTGCCCGGCCGGCCCGACCTGATGCTGATCAATCCGGAGGGCTATTTCTGGGATGAGGTCACCGCCAGCAACATCGTGCTCGCCACGCATGACGGGACCATCCTCAGCACCAACGGCAACACCGTTGAATTGACGGCATTTTGCATCCACGCGCCGATCCACCGGCTGCTGCCGCAGGCCACCGCGATCCTGCACACCCATATGCACCACGCCACCGCGATCTGCGCCCGCAAGGGCGGCACCGTGGCGCCGGTGTATCTGTCCGGCATGAGCTTCTACAACAGCATCGCCTATGACCGCGGCTTCACCGGCGCTGCCGTGACTCCGGCGGAAGGCGAGCGGCTGGCCGGGGTGATCGGCAAATCCACCGTGCTGATGATGGATAATCACGGCCCGCTGGTAATCGGCGCCACACTTGGCGAGGCGCTGCTGCGGCTGATTTATCTTGAGGATACCTGCAAGATTCAGCTCCTGGCCGAAGCCGGCGGCGCCGAACTGCAACCGATCGCAGCCACCCTGCTGAAGCGCGCGCCGGGGCAGGACAACCCGATGTTCACCGCCTACGGCAAGACCTTCATGAACGCGCTGATCCGCCGGCTGTCGCGCGAAGAACCCGAATTCAAGGACTGAGCACCCCGTCGCGGCGCAGCCGCCGCACGCCGCCCGGTCCGCCGATCCGCGCCTCGCTGGCCAGGCCGACGAACAGCCCGGTCTCCACCACGCCGACCATGGCGCAGAGCCGGGCATTGAGCGCCGCCGGGTCGGCGATGTCGGCGATGGCGCAGTCGGCGATGTGGTTGCCGCCATCGGTGACGAAC
>DATJEA010000235.1:0-6204 GCA_035497095.1 Acetobacteraceae bacterium
CAGCTCGGCCGGCGTGCCGCTGACCCGCCCGGCGAGCTGAAAGATCACCTCCGGGGCGGTCGCCTCGATGATCTGGCGGATATTCGCCGACCAGTCGGCAGGGTGCATGCCGGCCGGCGCGCCGGGCCGCTTGCGGCGCGCCAGGGCGGTCACCGCGACGCCGCGCCGTTCGAGTTCCTGAACCAGGTGACGGCCCAGGAACCCGTCGGCGCCGGTGACGATGGCGCGTCGCATGGTGCTAGTCCCCAAGGAACAGCGTGCGGTTCTGCTCGAACATGCTCTGCGCCAGCGCGAAGTCGTCCGGCCGGCCGATATCCAGCCAGAAGCACTGGTCATAGTAGCAGCGGACATCGGCATCGGTGTCGCGCATGCGCAGCAGCAGGGTCGGCATGTCGAGATATTCGTCGGCGGCGACGCAGTTGCGCACCGCCTCGCGCTGCAGGATGTAGATGCCCATGCTGACGAAATACATGTTCGACGGCTTTTCGCGGTAGGCCAGCAGCCGCCGCTCGCCGTCGAACTCGATCAGGCCGAAGTCGATCTTGTTCTCGCGCTCATGCACGCCGATCGAGGCATCGCAGCCCAGCTCCAGATGCTGGCGGGCCATCGCCTCCAGGTCCATGCTGGTCAGCAGGTCGCCATTGGAGACGATGAAGGTGTCGTCGAGCTCGGCGAGCATGCTGCCGAGCGCGCCGGCGGTGCCGAGCGGCCGGTCCTCGTCGACGTAGCGGATATGCAGGCCGAGCTTGGAGCCGTCGCCGAAGAAGGCTTCGAGCAGATGGCGCAGATGGTTGACCGCCAAGATGACATCGGTGATCCCGGCGCGGCGCATCCGCCGCAGCAGCAATTCCAGGATCGGCATGTCGCCGAGCGGCATCAGCGGCTTCGGCAGCAGCGCCGAATACGGGTACAGCCGGGTTCCCTTGCCGCCGGCCATGATCACCGCCTGGGTGACGGTGCGGGCGCGCTCGGGGATGGCGAGCGCGATGGGGGGGTGGGCCTGGGAAGAAATCGGCGTGTCCATGATGGCCTCCGTTCAATTCTGCAATAGGGTGAAGCCGGTGGCGGCCGGGCGGCCCGAGCTGCCGCCCTGACTGGCGGGGGCGACTTCGACGACATCGCCAGGCCGCAGCGTGGTTGCCGCATCGGCGCGGATGACGCCGGGGCCGGCCGCGCCGCGCCGGGTGATGCTGAAGCCGGATGGGTTGGCTGGCCCGGCGGCAACGGGCGCTGCCGGAGCGGAGGTTGCGGGCGGCTGCACGGCGGGGGCGAGCGCCTGGATCACCGCCCGCATGGCGGCGAGGTTCGGCCCGGCGTCGTCGATCTGCTGCTGCACCGCCGACGCCTGCTGGTCGATGCCGGTGCTGTGCTGTTCCCTGATCCGGGCCAGCACGATCTCCGCCTCCAGCACCTGGCGCTCGGCCTGCACCACGCTGGCGCCGGCATCCTCGCGGCGGACGACGACCTCGGCGATCTCGGCGGACAGCTCGGTCAGCTTGAATTGCGCCACGCTGCCGCGCGCGGCGATGTTTTGCAGCTCGCGCAGCCGCAGGTTCTTCTTGTCGATCAGATCGGCAAGCTGGTCGACGCGCAGCTTCTGCGCCGCCAGCCCGGCGCGGGCGACCGCGATCTGGCGCTCGGCCAGCGCGGTCTGCTGGCTGAAGCTGCTCCGCTCCATCGCCAGCATCGCCCGCGCACCGGCCAGCAGGGTGGCGATTTCGGCCGGCGATACCAGGGCGTTGAGGCGGGCCAGCGTCGCCGCCGGCACGGTGAGCGTGCTGGCATCGGCCCGCAGCGCGGCCAGCCGGAGCTGGGTGATCAGCAGGCGCGCCGCGTCGGTCTCGGCCTGGCGCAACCGCTGCCGCTCGCGGATCGTCTCGATCGCCGCCGAGGCGTCGGTGGCGCCGGCTCCGGCCCGGCCACCGGCGGCGGCCAGCGCCTGCAGCACGGTCATGCCGGGGCGATACGGGATGGCGCCGGCATTGCGCACCGTCCCCAGCACATAGACCGGCTGGCGCGCGGTGATCGCGATCTGCACGTCGGCCGGGCGGCCGAAGACGCGCTGGAACGCCGCCTGGATCGCCGATTGCAGCTGCGCCGTGGGCTGGCTGGTGGCGTCGAAGGCGCCGATCCGGGGCAGGGTCAGCAGCCCGTCCGCATCGACCGTGTAGTCGCCGGAGAGGTCCATGCGCGGGTAGATCGTCGCCACCTGGTGCGCCGTGCCGCCGGGGGCGGCCAGGGTGACGCCGAAGGTTTCATAAAAGGTGACCTTCAGCTGATCGCCATAGGCCAGCATGGTGCCGCCCGATGCGCTCGGCGGCGGCGGCGCGACCGGTATCGGGGCGGGCGGCAAGGTCGCGGTGTCGGCGGCCGGCGCCGGGTCGGCGTACAGCCCGGTGGTGGCGCGCAGCCAGCTCCGCAGGGCGAGCAGCGTCGCGCCGGCCTCGGCGAGGCGGGCCGGCGGCAGCACCACCCAGACGCCGATGGCGAGCGGGATGGCCGACAGCAGCACCGCGCTCAGCAGGCGCGGCGCCGCGCGCGCGCGCTGCCGCGGCGGGCCGCTTGAGGTCGGGGCTGGGGTGCGATGGGACACGGTGCGGATCCCTCAGGTGAACATGTGCGGTGGCATCATTCGACGGTGACGGATTTGGCCAGGTTGCGCGGCTGGTCGACATCGGTGCCGAGCAGCACGGCGACGTGGTAGGCGAGCATCTGCACCGCGATGGCGTAGAGGATGGGCGCGACGAACGGATCGACCGTCGGCAGCACGATGGTTTCGGTGGCGATGTTGTGCAGCTTGATCGCGCCCTCGGCGTCGGTGAAGGCGACGATCTGGCCGCCACGGGCCGCGGCTTCCTGCAGGTTGGAGGCGGTTTTCTCGAACAGCGGCCCGGACGGGATGATCGCCAGCACCGGCACCAGCGTATCGATCAGCGCGATCGGGCCGTGCTTCATCTCGCCGGCGGCATAGCCTTCGGCGTGGATGTAGCTGAGCTCCTTCAGCTTCAGCGCGCCTTCCAGCGCGATCGGGTAGCAATTGCCCCGGCCCAGGAACAGCACGTCGCGGGCGCGGGCGATGCGCGGCGCCAGCGCCTGGATCGCGGCGTCGCCGGCCAGCACCATCTGGGCCTGGTCGGGCAGCGCCAGCAGTGCCGCGACCAGCGCCATCGCACCATCCGGGGTGAGCGTGCCGCGCGCCCGCCCGATGGCGATCGCCAGGCACGCCAGCAAGGCCAGCTGGGCCGAGAATGCCTTGGTGCTGGCAACACTCATCTCCGGGCCGGCCCTGGTTTTCAGCACCGCGTCGGAGGCGCGGGCGATCGAGCTTTCCGGCACGTTGACGATCGCCAGCACATGCTGCTGCTGCGCGCGCATATAGTGCAGCGCCGCCAGCGTATCGGCCGTCTCGCCGGACTGGCTGACCAAGAGGCCGAGGCCGCCGCCGGCCAGCGGCGGGGCGCGATAGCGGAATTCGCTGGCGACATCGGCGCCGGTCTGGATCCGCGCCACCGATTCGAGCCACCAGCGGCCGACCAGCCCGGCATAGAAGGCGCTGCCGCAGGCGCTGATCGAGATCTGCGGCAGCGCCGCGAGATCGAACGGCAACGCCGGCAATGCGACGGCGCGCGACGCCGGGTCGATCATCGCGGCCAGCGTGTCGCGGAGCACCAGCGGGTGCTCGTGCAGTTCCTTCGCCATGTAATGCGCGAAGTTGCCCTTCGAGGTGGCCGCCGCGTCGAGCCCGGACTGGGCGATCTCGCGCAGCACCGCCCTGCCCTCGGCATCGAAGATATGCACGTTGCGGCGGTCCATCACCGCCCAGTCGCCATCGATCAGATGGGCGATCCGGCGGGTCAGGCCGATCAGCGCCAGGCCGTCGGAGCCGACGAACATCTCGTCCTCGCCGAAGCCGACCGCCAGCGGCGCGCCGTGCTGGACGGCGACGATGAGGTCGGGGTAGCCGGAGAAGATGATCGCCAGCGCATAGCTGCCGCTGAGGCGCGGCAAGGCGGCGTCGACCGCCTCGATCGGCGTCATGCCCTGGCGGAGATTGAAATCGAGCAGTTGCGCCACCGCCTCGGTATCGGTCTCGGTGCTGAATTCCTGGCCCGCGTCCTCGAGTTCCTGGCGCAGTTCACGATGATTCTCGATAATGCCGTTATGCACCACCGAGACGCGCGCCGTGCAATGCGGATGGGCGTTGTGCTCGGTCGGCGCGCCATGCGTCGCCCAGCGGGTGTGGCCGATGCCGATTGAGCCGGCCAGCGGGGCATTGTGCAGCGCCTGCTCCAGCCGCTGCAGCTTGCCTTCGGCGCGCCGACGCTCGATGCGCCCGTTCACCAGCGTGGCGATGCCGGCGCTGTCATAGCCGCGATAGGCGAGCCGATTCAGCGAATCCAACAGCAGCGGCGCCACATCCCGCGAGCTGACCGCCCCGACGATTCCACACATGACTGATCCAGTTCCGACGCTAGGTGTTACGGAAATTCCGCGTATTCAGGCGAAGGTGAAGTCGGCAGCGGTCAGCCGCGTCAACGCGACACCGTTCAGCATCAGGCTGTCACTGCCGTCGGCCGTGATCATCGTGCCGGTGCCAACGGTGCTGGCATGGCTCAGCACATCGGCGAAACTGCCCAGCGCGCCGATGCCGCTGAAGGCGATGATGCCGTGGGCAGTGCCGGTCGGCGCGAAATCGGCGATGATGTCGTGACCGAAACCGGAGGCGAAGGCGAAGACGTCGGCGCCGGCGCCACCGATATAGAGATCGTCGGCGGCGCCGCCGGCCAGGGTATCGGCGGCGGCGGTGCCCAGCAGAACCATGCCGGACGTCGGCGCGCCGGTGTTGCCGGCACGGTCGGTCGCCACCACGCTGAGCTCGCGCGGCGAGTTGGCGGCAAGGAATTTCATGTTCCAGTTGCCGGTGCTGCCGACCGTGGCGGTGCCGATGACGCTGCCGGAGTCCAGCAGGCTGACCGTGGCGCGTGCCTCGCCGGTGCCGGAGACCGAGGTGGCGTTGCCGGCGGCAAATGCCGGCGCGTCCGGCGCCGTGGTGTCGATGGTGACGGCCAAGGCGGTCGAGGTGAGGCTCACATTGCCGGCGATATCGGTCGCGGTGGCGGCGATCGCGTGCACGCCATCGGCGAGCGGCGCCGCGGTGATCGCCCAACTCCCGGCCGCCGTGGCGAGCGCCGAGCCGATCGCGGTGGTGCCATCCAGCAGGGTCACCAGGCTGCCGGCTTCGGCAGTGCCGGTAAACTCGGGGGTGGCGACATTGGTCAGATTGTCGGTGCTGGAGACGCCGCTATCGGAGGTGGCGACCAGGTCGGGGCGCGCCGGGCGGGCGATGGTCTTGTCGATGGTCACCGCCAGCACCGGCGAGGCGGCGCTGATATTGCCGGCGATGTCGGTGGCCTTCACCGTGATGCTGCGAACCCCGGCGGAGAGCTGGGTGGAGGTGATGCTCCAGGCGCCATCCGCATCGGCGATGCCGGTGCCGACCTTGGCGGTGCCGTTGTACAGCGTCACGGTCGCGCCGGCCTCGGCGGTGCCGACGAAGGTCGGCGTGGTGATATTGGTGATGTTGTCGCTGGCGGAACTGCCGCTGTCCGAGCCCGGCGCCAGTGCGGCTTGCGGCGGGGCGGCGGGCGCCAGGGTGTCGATGGTGACGGCCAGCGCCGCGGAGGTGGCGAGATTGCCGGCGCGATCGAGCGCGCTGGCGGCGATGTTGTGCACGCCATCGGCCAGCGTGGCGGAGGTGATGGTCCACACCCCGGCGGTATTGGCCCGCGCGGTGCCGATCGTGGTGGCGCCGTCCAGCAGGGTGACGGTGCTGCCGGCCTCGGCGGTGCCGGTGAAGCTGGGCCTGGCGTTATTGGTGATGTTGTCGCTGTTCGATACCCCCTTGTCGGTGGCGGCGGTCATGTCGGGGATCGACGGGACGAGGATCTGGCTGTCGATGGTGACTGCCAGCGCGGCCGACGCGAGGCTCACGTTGCCGGCGGCATCGGTGGCGATGGCGGAAATCGCGTGCGCGCCATCGGTGAGCGGCGTGGCGGTAATCGTCCAGATGCCGGCCACGCTGGCGAGCGCCGAGCCGATGGCGGTGGTGCCGTCCAGCAAGGTCACCAGGCTGCCGGCTTCGGCGGTGCCGGTAAATTCGGGGGTGGTGACGCTGGTCAGGTTGTCGGTGTTCGATGCCCCGGT
>DATJEA010000236.1:0-5483 GCA_035497095.1 Acetobacteraceae bacterium
CAGGGTGCTGGCCCGATCGACGGCTTAACTGACTGGCTCTGCAGCAGCGGCATCGGATTCCCGCTCCGTTGGCAGGAGGATGAATGGACGACCCTGCGGCCACCGCCACCGCCACTGCCACCGCCGCCACTCCAGGGTCGTTCAACGCTAATTTTTTGTGGCGGTCCATGATGGGTTAGGCGCAAACGGGCGATTCCCCTGAGGAGATTTGTCTGAATCTATGCGCGGCAACCATTGGCGAGGGTTGCCCAGATGCAGAGCACGCTGCTGTCGTTGTTTTCTCAGATTGCCGATCGGCGCCGTGGCCAGGGACAGATGTATCCTCAGGCGCCGATCCTGCTGTTCACGGTTCTGGCGATGCTGGCCGGGGCGCGGTCCTATCGTCAGGTTCACGCCTTCATCCGCACGCATCTTGACCGTCTGAACGCCGCGTTTGGGGTATCGGTGCGAAAGGCCCCAGCCTACACGACGGTGCGGTTCATCCTGCACGGTCTCGACGGGGCGCAGGTCGAGCGGGTGTTCCGTCAGCACGCGGCCGCACTGCCGGCGACGGTGGCCGAACAAGGCGCCGAACTGGTCTGCGTTGCCATCGACGGCAAGACGTTGCGCGGCAGCTTCGACGCCTTTCACGACCGCAAGGCGGCGCACGTGCTGAGTGCGTTCGCCAGCGACGGCCAGATCATCCTCGGCCACCTGGCGATTGCCGAGAAGAGCAATGAAATCCCTGCCGCCCAGGACATGATCGCCACACTTGGCCTGTCCGGGTGCTTGTTTACCCTCGACGCCATGCACGCCCAAAAAAACATTTGCCGTGGCCCTGGCCACGGGAAACCACCTGTTGGTCCAACTGAAAGATAACCAGGCCAACCTGTCTGACGCCGTCCGCGCCATCACCGCCCATTGCACCCCCGCCGATACCGCCGCTTCGCGCAACAAGGGCCGATCCCGACTGGAGGATCGCAGCGTCGAAGTCTTTCCCGTCGGTAAGGCCCTGGCTCAGACCGAGTGGGGCCCCGTCATCAAGACCATCATCCGCGTCACCCGCTACACCTGGTTGCGCAGCGCCGCCACCGGGATGTGGAAGCAGCGTAGCGAGGTCGCCTATTACGTCTCCTCCGCCGCCGGCCTTCGCGCCGGCGCATGGGCCAACATCATTCGTGGCCATTGGGCCATCGAAAACCGCAACCACTATGTCCGCGACGTGTCCTGTGACGAGGATCGCAGCCGCATCCGCCGCAACCCAGGAATTATGGCCCGCGCTCGAAGCTTCGCCCTCAATGTCTTACGCCACAATGGCATAACCAATATCGCCCAGGCTCTCTGGAACGGCGCTCTCAACCTCGATCTCATCCTCGCCTACAACGCTATATGATCAGCGTTGAACAGCCCTGGGAGTACTGGCGGTCGGGGCAGCAGTGCCGCAACCGATCCGGGCCCTGTGCGGTCTCTCTGCATCGAAAGCGGAAATGGTCCGAACCATCTATCATCGCCTCGGTGGTTCGGTGGTCGATTTACAATCAAAATTTCACGCGCTGCAGCACGAAATGCACGGCATCCAAACCAGCCGAAGCTGGAAAATCGCCACCAAGATCGCCAACGCGGCCGCCCTGGTGCGCAGGCGCCGATGAGATGAGCGCTCGCCGGGCAGCGCTGAATTCTGCTCTCAGCGCATTCCTCCGCAACCCGAACTCGATGGTGTGACTTCGCGTAAGCTCAACAGCGCTACACCACCTTGCGGGCGCGCAGATCGGCGATGGCGGCGGCGTCGATGCCGAGTTCGCTCAGCACCGCGTCGGTATGCTCGCCGGGCTCCGGCGTCGGGCTGCGGATTTCCCATTTCGACCGGCTCATCTGGATCGGCTGGCCCACCACCTCCACATCGCCCAGCGTCTTGTGATGCACCTTGCGGGTGATGTTGAGGTGGCGCACCTGCGGGTCGGCGAACACCTCGTTCATCTTGTAGATCGGCCCGCACGGCACCCCGGCGGCGTTCATCGCCTCGATCCAGGCGGCCGAGCTTTTGGTGCGGGTGATCGCCTCGATCAGCGCATTCAGGCTCTTGCGGTTGTCCGAGCGCGCCTTGTCGGTGCTGTAGAGCGGGTTTGCCGCCAGCTCCGGCTGGCCCAGCAGCCGGCACAGCCGGCCGAAAATCTCCGTCCCGCTGGCGGCGATGTTGATATGCCCGTCGGCGGTGGCGAACACCCCGGTCGGGATCGAGGTCGGATGGTCGTTGCCGGCCTGGCCCGGCACCTCGTGCCCGATGGTCCAGCGCGCCGCCTGGAAATCCAGCATCGAAATCTGCGCCGCCAGCAGGCTGCTCTGCACCCATTGCCCCTGGCCCGACACCTCGCGCTCCAGCAGCGCGATCAGGATGCCCTGGGCGGCGAAGATGCCCGAGGTGAGGTCGGCCACCGGAATGCCCACCCGCACCGGCCCCTGCCCCGGCAGCCCGGTGATCGACATCAGCCCGCCCATGCCCTGGGCGATCTGGTCGAAGCCCGGCCGGTCGCGATACGGCCCGTCCTGGCCGAAACCGGAGATCGAGGCATAGACGATGCGCGGGTTGAGCGCGGCCAGGGTCGCGTAATCGACTTTCAGCCGGTACTTCACGTCCGGGCGGTAGTTCTCCACCACCACGTCGGCGGATTTCACCAGCCGATACAGGATGTCGAGCCCCTCCGGCGCCTTCAGGTTCAGGGTCAGGCTGCGCTTGTTGCGATGCAGGTTCTGGAAATCCGGCCCATGCCTGGCACCGCCCAGCCCGGCATCGCCGGCAGGCGACTCGATCTTGATCACATCGGCGCCCCAATCGGCCAGTTGCCGCACGCAGGTGGGGCCGGCGCGGACCCGGGTGAGATCGATGACCTTGAAGCGGGCGAGCGGGGCGGTCGACATGACGCAATCTCCTTCCTGGCCAATGCTATGGCAGCAGCACGGCCGGCGCTATCCCCGCCCCTCGCCGGCCGGGGTGTCGAGCTCGGACAGCACCGCCGGTTCGGTGCGCGCCGGCACGAAACTGCCGCGCTGGTCGCGCGACACTTCCTCGCGGGCACGGATGCGCAGCAGGGTGAAGCCGCTGATCCCGGCCAGCACCGCCGCCAGGTAGACGAACAGCCCCTGCGGCCCCAGCAGCCCCATCACCCCGCCGGCCAGCGCCGGCCCGATGGTGGCGCCCACCGCCCAGGCGAACAGCAGCCCACCGCTGGCCGCCACCGCGTCGCCGCGTTCCAGCCGGTCATTGGTCTGCCCGGCGCCGAGGCCGTAGAGCGGCGCGGTAACGGCGGCGAACACGCAGCCGAGCGCCAGCAGCGCCGGCATGCCGAGCCGCCCGAGCAGCGCGAAAGCCAGCGCCGTCAGCAGCGCCAGGGCCAGCAGCGCCATCGCCATCGGCCGCCGCCCCACCCGGTCGGACAGCAGGCCGAGCGGCCATTGCACCGCCAGCCCGGCGACATTGGCCGCCGCGATGAACACCGCGACGCCGGCCGCCGGGATCGCGAAATCCGACAGATAGACCGGGCTCAGCGCGTAGAACGCGCCGTTGACCAGCCCCGCGGTCAGGCAGCAGGCCAGCCCGACCGGCGAGATGCGATACAGCATCAGCAGCCCCATCCGCGCCTGCCGCCCGATCGCCGGGTTGGCCTGCCGGGTCAGCGCCAGCGGCAGCAGTGCCGTGGTCAGCGCGATGCCGGCGGCGACGAACAGCACCGGCGACGGCGGCGCCACGTTCAACGCCAGCGCGCCAACCGCACCGCCGCCCCAGGAGGCGACCAGATAGGCGCCGAAGATGCGCCCGCGGCTGGCATTGTCGGCCTGCCCGTTCAGCCAGCTCTCCGCCACCAGGAACACCCCGGCGACGCTGTAGCCGATCAGCGCCCGCAGCGCCGCCCAGACGATCGGATCGCCGATGACCGACATCAGCAGCGTGGCATTGGCGGCCATCGCGGCGAACGCGGCGAAGGCGCGGATATGGCCGATCCGGATCACCAGCCGATCGGCAGTGACCGCCCCGGCCATGAAGCCCATCGAGTAGGCCGAGGCAATCAGCCCGATTTCCGGCGTCGCGGTGCCGTGCGCCACCAGCAGCAGCGGCACCAGCGGATTCATCACGCCGAGCGCCAACTGGGCGCAGAGCACGCCCAGCAGCACGGGAATGACGGCGGCCAGGGCGGACATCGCAGGGCTCCGGGGTGAAGGCGGGTTCACATGGCGACGGGGAGACGGGGAGATAGAAAGTTATGAGGCATGATAGTTATGAATTATAACAGCCTTTTTCCCGCCCCCAAAACGGCTTGCGTTGCCGTGCTCAACTGACGAATTCGACCTCGACTCCGGCCCGCCGGCGCAATTCGTCATCGCGGATCGAGCATTCGCCGGCCGGCACATCGTTCGCTTCGGTGGTGCACAGCCAGGCGATCACTCCGGCCGGGGCAGCCGGCGGGATCAGCGCCTCGATCGGCAGCCGGCTGACCGGATTCATCCCGGAGGCGCGCACCTTGACCTGCATCTCGGTGCGCACCGTCCCCGGCGCGAAACCATAGGCGCGGATGCCATGCTGCCCGTATTCCAGCGCCAGCGCGCGGGTCAGCATCACCAGCCCGGCCTTCGAGCTGCAATAGGCGCTCCAGCCCTCCTGCGGCCGATGCCCGGCGCCGGAGCTGACATTCACGATGGTGCCGCCCTGCTTCAGCAGATGCGGCAGCGCCGCGTGGCAGGCATTGAATGCGCCGGTGAGATTCACCGTGATGCAGGCCGCCCATTCCGCCGGATCGGTCTCGTGCAGATGCCCGATCGGCTCGATGACGCCGGCATTGTTGATCAGATGATCGAGCCGCCCGAACCGCGCCACGGTGGCGGCGACCGTGGCCGCCACCTGCGCCTGGTCGGCCACGTCACAGGTGAGCGGCAGCACATTCGGCCCCAGCCTGGCCGCCAGCGCATCGAGCGGGGCGCGGCGGCGGGCGGCGATGGCGATGCTGGCGCCGCGGGCGACCAGCGCCTCGGCCAGCGCGGCGCCGATCCCGGCGCTGGCTCCCATCACAAGTGCGACGGTGTCGGTGAGGTCGGTGGCTGGCATGTGTGAATCCCTGATTGCCGCCTGATCCTAGCGTGAAAACCACGCCCGGTCAGCAGCCGCGGATTGCCGCCGCGCCGGCAAATTCTTTGGGCTTCAACTATTCCGCAGCGGGGGATGGCGATGACCGGCACGGCAGCCACCGACAGCTTCGTCGCCGAGCATCTGCCGCCGCCGGCGCAGTGGCCGGTGCGGAATTTCGACCTGCCAGAACTGGCCTACCCGGCGCGGCTCAACAGCGTGCCGGTGCTGCTGGACCGTTGGGCCACCGACCGCCTTTGCCTGATCTCGCCCGCCAAAACCTGGAGCTACGGCGAATTGCGCGACCGGGTCGACCGCATCGCCCGGGTGCTGGCCGGCGAACTCGGGCTGGTGCCCGGTGGGCGGGTGCTGCTGCGCGCGGCCAACACGC